>JAQGOI010000333.1 GCA_028293685.1 Lysobacteraceae bacterium
GACGAACACGACGAGGCCGAGGATCCGACCGCGCTGATCGCGGCACAGGCCGATGGTCAGTTCGCCGTCGACGCATTGACGCCGATCGCCGACTTCAACGAGCGCTTCAGCGCCGATTTCGATGACGACGAATACGACACCATCGGCGGCCTGATCACCGCCGCCATTGGGCACCTGCCCGAGGCCGGCGAGGAACTCACGCTCGGACGTTTCAGCTTCCGCGTCGCACGTGCCGATGCCAGGCGCCTGCATGCGCTGCATGTCAGCGTGCATGCCGATCACTAGTCACGTGCGCTGGCTGATCGGTCTGCTGTTGGTGCTGCTCGTCGGCACGGCCGCCGCAGCGCCGGTATTGGCGACAATCGAGCCTTCGGCGCCTCGCATCGGAGTGATGACGATGCAGCCCGGTGAGGTCTTCTGGGAGCGCTTCGGTCACGACGCGATCATCGTCGACGATCCTGCGCGCGGCGAGCCAGTCTCGTACAACTTCGGCTTCTTCGACCCATCCGAGCCGGACTTCATTGCACGCTTCATTCGTGGACGGATGCGTTACCAACTGGTTGCGTTACCGCTGAGCCAGGACCTTGCCTACTACCGCGATGTTGGCCGCGGCGTGTCGGTGCAGTGGCTGGACCTCACGCCGGCACAACGTGCCGACCTCGGCGCGACGTTGGCCGTCAATGCATTGCCGCGGAACGCCCGCTACGACTACGACTACTTCACCGACAACTGCGCGACGCGGGTGCGCGACGCAGTGTACCGCGCACTGGGCGGGCGACTGAAGGAGCAACTGTCCGCGCGTTCCCGCGGCAACAGCTATCGCAGCGAAGCCGTGCGGCTGGCGTCGCCGGCACCCTGGATGTGGCTTGGTTTCGACGTGGGGCTGGGACCGTTCGCGGACGTGCCGCTCGCGCGCTGGCAGGAAGCGTTTGTTCCGATGCGTTTGGCTGACAGCCTGCGCGAAGCCACGGCTTCCGACGGGCGCCCGCTGGTCGCGTCGGAAGAACAGCTGCTGCCGCATCGTCTGAAGCCCGAACCCGCGGACTATCTGCGCCCCTGGTGGCCGTGGCTGCTGTGGGGCGCGGGCATTGCGATCGCACTGCTCTGGCTCGGGCGTCGTGCGCCCAGGCTGCTGGCCGCGATGGCGTTTACGGTGTGGACCCTGTCGGGATTACTGGGCGGCCTGCTGCTTTTCATCTGGTTCGGCACCGCGCATCGCGCCGGCTGGGCTAACCAGAATCTGTTGCTGTTCAATCCGCTGTCCCTGTTGCTGTTGCCCGGCGGATGGCGGATGGCCCGTGGTCGCAGTGCCGGCCGATGGATGGAGACATTGCTGACGATCGTGATGGTCTGCGCCGTTGTCGCCTGGATCATGCGGTGGCTGCCTTTTCCATTCCAGGACAACACCCACTGGATCGCGCTGATGCTGCCCCTGCACCTTGCGCTGTTCACGGCGCTGCGGCGACGCTGAGTCTTGCCGCATCCGGCAACGCGGAGCACGATGCGCGGATGAACGACGCCAGCGCACCCCTACCCGACTGCGTGATCAATTGCGCCGCCTATGACCGACAGGGCGTGCGTCACGACATCACGCTGGACCAGATCAGCGACGCCCTTTCGGTGGACGACGGCAGTTTCGTCTGGGTCGGCATGTACGAACCCGGAGCCGGTTTGCTGGAGAAGCTGCAGGAGGAGTTCGGCCTGCACGACCTGGCCATCGAGGACGCCCAGCACGCGCATCAGCGACCCAAGATCGAGGCGTACGGTGATTCGCTGTTCGTCGTCATGCACACCGCCCAGGTGATCGACAGCCATATCACCTTCGGGGAGACCTATGCCTTCCTCGGACGGCGTTACCTGGTCACCGTCCGCCATGGCGCGTCGCTGTCCTATGCGCCGGTCCGCGCACGCGTCGAACGCGAGCCGGAACTGCTCGCACTTGGGCCTTCCTACGGCCTGTACGCCATCCTGGATTTCATCGCCGATCACTACCTTCCGATCGCAACGGAGTTTGCGGTTGAACTCCATCGACTCGAGCAGGATGTTTTTGCCGAGGCGTACCGGCGCCAGACGATCATCAAGCTCTACGAACTCAAGCGCGAACTTACGCAGCTTCGGCTCGCCGTCGCTCCCATGCAGGACATCCTGTCGCAGCTCATCCGCGTGCACAGCGAACTGGTGCCCAAGGAAGTGCGGCCCTACTTCCGCGACGTGCTCGATCACGCATTACGCGTCAACGAATCCACCGACACCATGCGCGAAATGCTGACGGCGGCCATGAGCGTCAACCTGTCGCTGGTGACGATCGCCCAGGGCGAGATCGTCAAGAAGCTGGCCGGTTGGGCGGCGTTGCTGGCGGCGCCGACACTGATCACGAGTTGGTATGGCATGAATTTCCACAACATGCCGGAACTTTATGGCCGCTACAGTTACTTCGTCCTGATCGGCGTCATGGTGGTCGTGTGCGCGGTGCTGTATCGCTATCTCAGGAAAGTGCACTGGCTTTAGGCGCCCAGGGCGCGGCGGACGCGATCGTCGCCGCATCTTTCCGTGGCGCGACCACTCAGCGGATCGGCGTGTCGTCCCAACCACCGTGCTTGCGCCGGGTCTTGCCCTTGCGGCGATCGTCCTTCTGCGGCTCGAACCGGATTTCGTCGCGCCGATCGGTGGTCTTGCGCCGGTCCACGACTTTCCGCCGATCGGGGCCGAGGTATTTTTCCGGCTTTTTCTCGTCGAACATGTCATCCCCCCGAAGACCGCCTGCGCCGCAGACGCACCCTAGCGTCGCTCTGACCAGCCAGCGGCGTCAACACCTCGGCAAAGATTCGGCGGGTCGGCAGCATCGAACCGATCGACGGCAGCGATAATGTGCGCATGCCGATGACCGATCACCAGCGTGCGTTCGTCCAGATCCATTGCTGCGTGGCGCTCTGGGGCTTCACCGCCATCCTGGGCAAACTCATCACGCTGCCGGCCCTGCCGCTGGTCTGGTGGCGGATGTTGATCGTCATCGCCGCCTTGGCACTGGTGCCCAAGGTCTGGCGCGGATTGCGCGCAATGTCGACGAAGCTGCTGTTCTCGTATGCCGGAATCGGCGTGCTCGTATCCCTGCATTGGCTGACGTTTTACGGTGCCATCAAATTGTCCAATGCTTCGGTAGGCGCCACGTGCATGGCGCTGGCCACCGTGTTCACGGCGTTGATCGAACCCAGGCTGGCGCACCGCAGATTCTCGCATCGCGAACTGGCGCTCGGCCTGGCGGTGTTGCCCGGTGTCGCCCTGGTCGTCGGCGGCGTTCCGCATGGCATGAGGCTGGGCATCCTGGTCGGCGCGCTGTCGGCGTTGTTCGTCGCCCTTTTCAGTTCATTGAACAAGCGCCTGGTCCATCACGCGGATCCCCTGACCGTGACCGCCGTGGAACTGGGCGCCGGCACGGTGGCGATGACGTTGCTCGCACCGGCGATGCCCTTTTTGTTTCCAGCCTTCGCGGGTTCATTGTTCGTATTGCCAGGCGCGCACGACGCGCTGTACCTGCTGGCGCTGTCGCTGGCGTGCACCCTGCTGCCATTCGCGTTGTCGCTGGTCGCGCTGCGACACATGAGCGCGTTTGCCGCGCAACTGGCGGTCAACCTGGAACCGGTGTACGCAATCGTGCTGGCGATCGTGCTGCTGCGCGAACAGCGTGAACTGTCGCCCGGATTCTATGCTGGTGTCGCGATCATCCTGGCTGCGGTGCTGCTGTATCCCCTGATCAGCCGGCCACGGCAGTTGCGCGAGGTCGACATCCTCGGCAACGCCGAAACCACCGAGATTCCCGCCCGAACCATCGAGTGACGCTCGCCGCAGCCGGTTTCGTGGCAGGCTAACGGCCCCCTTCGTCCACGGCAGGCGCATGTATCTCGAGCACTACGGCCTCAAGGAGCCGCCGTTCTCGATCACGCCCGATCCGCGCTTCGTGTACCTCAGCGAACGCCATCGGGACGCGCTCGCGCACCTGCTGTTCGGCATCGGTCAGGGCGGTGGCGGCGGTTTCGTGCAACTCACCGGCGAGGTGGGTACCGGCAAGACGACGTTGTGCCGGCTGCTGATGGAGCAGTTGCCAGCGGACACGCGTGTCGCGTTGATTCTCAATCCGCGCCAGACCCCGGTTGAATTGCTGGAAACGCTGTGCGAGGAATTGCACCTGGATATCGACGGTCGTCGCGGCAGCCTCAAGGCGCTGATCGATGCACTCAACGGCTACCTGCTCGATGCCTACGCGCAGGGTTTGCGCGTGGTGCTGATCATCGACGAGGCGCAGGACCTGTCCATCGATGCGCTCGAGCAGGTGCGCCTGCTGACCAACCTTGAGACCGACACCCAGAAGCTGCTGCAGATCATCCTGCTGGGCCAGCCCGAACTGCGCACTCTGCTCGGACGCGACGATCTGCGCCAGCTTGCGCAGCGCATCACCGCGCGGTTCCACCTCACGCCGCTGGATGCCACGGAAACCGAACGCTACCTGCGCCACCGTTACGCCATCGCCGGTGGCCTGCATCTGCCGTTCTCGCGATCGGCGATCAAGCGCCTGCATGCGCAGTCGGGTGGCGTGCCGCGGCTGATCAACGTGCTGGCCGAGCGCAGCCTGCTCGCGGGTTACGCGCGCGATGCGACGGTGATCGACGCGGCCACCGTGGACCTTGCCGCAAGGGAAGCGCTGCCGCC
>JAQGOI010000342.1 GCA_028293685.1 Lysobacteraceae bacterium
TGCCGCCCAGGATGATCACCGTCGCCGGGCCCAGGTACGGGACGAAAGTCAGCAGACCCGCAATCAGGCCGATCAGGATGCCGAGATCCAACCCGACCAGCCACAGGCCCGATGCATACAACCCGCCAAGGATCAGCATCACGAGCAGCTGGCCGCGCAGGAAGCCACCAAGCACCTCGTCGGATTCGCCGGCAAGGCGTGCCACGGTGGCGGCGTGATCGCGCGGGACGAGCGCTGCCACGCGTTCGACGATGTAATCCCAGTCGCGCAGGAAGAAGAACGTCAGCACCGGCATCAACACGATGTTCGCCATCCAGCCGAGCAGCGCAAATCCCGAACGCGAGACGTAGCCGAGCACGGTGGCCGCGAATCCGCCCGCCTGTTCCCAATGCGTGCGCACCAGTTCGACCAGGCGCTGCGGATCCAGCCATTCGACCAGCTGCAACCCGGTCCGGGCGCTGATCCACGGCAGCACCGTGCCGATCAACCAGTCGCGGTAATGCGGCAGTGACGTCACGAGGATGTAGACCTGGTGCTGCAGCAGCGGCAACAGCAGCATCAGCACGGCCAGCAGCAGCAGCGCCATCGCCCCGAATACGATCATCACCGCGATGTTGCGGGACGCGCCGCGGCGTTCGATGCGATCGACCAGTGGATCGCCGAGCCACCCGAGCAACGCGGCAAAGACAAATGGCGTCAGCACCGGCGCGAGCAGCCAGACAAGCCAGCCAATGACGAACACCGACAGTCCCCACTGCAGGCGCCGCAGGAACGCCGCGATGGCAACGTCGGCAGGAGGGTTCATGCAGGCTCAGCGCAACCGGAAGACCGGTGGATCGCCTTCCTCATCCTGCAGCACGCTGTCGTCCAGCAACCGGCGGAAGCCGCTCAGTCCGGTTGCCAGGTCGAGGTCGACCTCCAGACCCTGGGCTGTCGCCCGCACCGGGATCACCCGGCGCACGACAGCCATGCCCTGCAGGTAACCGGACAGACGCATGTAGTCCTCGCCTGAGTCGATGCCGGTAAACGTCACGCGGACGATGCTCGCGGGGCCGGCTGCACTGCCCTTGGCGTAGCGGCGCACCAGCGCATCGGCAGCGCCATCGGCACCGGCTGCCATGGCGCGTCGGGCGTCGTGCTCCTCGGCCGTCCAGGTCGAAAGCACGCGCCCGCTGTCGACAAACGTCCAGTCCGCGGTCCAGCCGGCTGCGCTGCGGTACAACTTGCCGATCAGCTGCATCGGCGGGCTGTATCGGGACGACAGTCGCGCGACAGCGGCGGCATCGCCACGCCAGATCGGGCCAACGGCAGCTTGTTCGGCGGCCGTGCCGCTGGGCAGACCGAGCTTGAATCCGCGTTCGACCGCGCGATCGAGCACCGCTCGCGCGGCACTGGACTGTGGCAACCCAACCAGCCGAGGGCCGTGACCGTCGTCGATGGCCAGCCACAACACCGGTTTCGCGCGCGGCTGCGGCCACACCGGCAATCCCAACGCCGTAACCATGTTGTCGACCTTGTCCTGGTCAAACCGCACGACCAGCGTGGTGTCGTACGTGGGGGCGCCCGTCGTCGGTGAAATGCCTTCGTCCTGACGATAATCGTAGCCATCGACGTATTGACGGGCGTTCCTCAACTCGCGACCGACGCCGGGAAAGGAGTTGGAATTCCGATTGCCGGTCAACCTGCCCAGCACCTGCAGCAGCGCTCGCGCAAACCCGGTATTGCGTTCGCTTTCCGTCTGGCTGCGCACGGACACCTCGGTCTGGTAAATCCCCTGCGCCGAGGCGCGGTCGCCCTCCACGCGCTGGGCGAAGGCCAGGCCCGAGCCTCCATCCAGGATCATCCCGCCGGTCAACACGACCAGCATCGCCCCCGCCGCCCACGCCATCCGGATTGCCCGACGCATCATCACCATTCCCGCAGCGAACCAACCGAAATGGTGCCGTACCCGCGCCAGCGCGTCCATGACGGCGCTCGGGCGCTGCTAAAATCGCCGGTCCAGCGCCCTTGCGCACGCTGCCCGGACCCGTGTGAATACCCCTTCCCCGCTTACCTACCGCGAATCCGGCGTCGATATCGATGCCGGCAATGCCGTCGTCGAACGCATCAAGCCGCTGGTCAAGCGCAGTTTTCGCCCGGAAGTGATGGGCGGGCTGGGCGGCTTCGGTGCGTTGTTCGATCTGTCCGGCAAATACCGCGAGCCCGTGCTGGTCTCGGGCACCGATGGCGTCGGCACCAAGCTCAAGCTGGCCCAGCAGTACAGTCGTCACGACACCATCGGCATCGACCTGGTCGGCATGTGCGTCAACGATGTCCTGGTTCAGGGTGCCGAACCGCTGTTCTTCCTCGACTATTTCGCCACCGGCAAGCTCGACGTTGACACGACAGTCGCCGTGGTCGGCGGCATCGCGCGCGGCTGTGAAATGGCCGGCTGCGCGTTGATCGGTGGCGAGACCGCGGAAATGCCCGACATGTATCCGCCGGGCGAATACGACCTGGCCGGATTCACCGTCGGCGCGGTCGAGAAATCGCAGCTGCTCGACGGCAGCAAGGTGCGCGCCGGCGACGTATTGCTCGGCATCGCCTCGAGCGGCCCGCATTCCAACGGCTATTCGCTGGTCCGCCGCATCTTTGAACGCGCAGGCCGGCCTGCCGACCTCGACGTCGGCGGCGTTCCGCTGATCGACGCGCTGATGGCGCCGACGACGCTGTATGTCAAACCAATCCTGGAACTGCTGCGCAAACACGATCTGCACGCCATGGCGCATATCACCGGCGGTGGCCTGACGGAGAACATCATCCGCGTGATTCCGGACGGGCTTGGTCTCGACATTGATGCCTCGGCGATTGTGCTGCCACCGGTGTTCGACTGGCTGCAGCGCGAAGGTGCCGTACCGGCGCAGGAGATGTGGCGGACATTCAACTGCGGCGTTGGATTCGTGCTCGTCGTGGCGCCGTCCGACGTTGCCGCTGTCGACGCCGATCTCGATCGGCTTGGCCTGTCGCATCGCCAGATTGGCTACGTAGCCGCCGCAGTTGGCGACAATCGCGTCCGGATCGGTTGACGGCCATGGCGACGCGCCGCTTGAGCACTGTCTGGGCGATGCTGATGACGGCGTTGCCACTGCTTTCATTGGCGGGCGCACCCGCGCGCATCACACCTTCCGATCCGTCGCCGCTGGCGACTGCCAGCGAATTGATCGAACGGCAGTTCAGCCCGCTCGAGGCCTTCAGGCTCCAGGAAAAAGTGCGTTCCCTGGGGTTGAAGGACGCGTTCCACATCGATCTTGCAGCCGAGCGGTTGCTGGTGCGCGCGCCCGCGAAGACGCCTGCGGACGGTCGCTATGGCCTGATTGTCTTCCTAGATTCGAGGAAGCAAACGCGTTTTGATTTTGAGTGGGACAACGTGCTCGATTCACATGGCGTCATATTCGTCAGTCCTGACAACGCGGGTGATGATGCGAGTGCTTTGGATCGCCGCATCCCGCTGGCACTCGACGCAGTCGAATACGCACGGCGGTTCTACAAGCTGGATCCGGATCGCATCTACATCGCTGGTGTCGGCGGTGGCTCGCGCATTGCCGAGCGGCTTGCAGTCTCCTATCCCGAAGTTTTCACCGCGGCAATCATGAATTCCGGCGCTGTTGAAATTGGCACGCAGGAATTGCCGGCGCCAGCCCAGGATTCCCTGACGCGGCTGCGTACCCATTCGCGCTTGGCATTCTTGTCGGCGTTCCAGGATCAACCGGCGTTTGCGGAGCAACGGCGTGCGCTGGAGTCGCTGCGCAAATACTGCATGCCGGTTGCCGGGGTCTGGGAAAACGGGCACACGATCGCGGGCCACCCCACCATCGACGGCCGTTTGCTGAGCGACATCCTCAACATCTTCGAAGCACCGCGCGGTGCGAAAGAACAGCCACAGCCAGGCTGCGAAGCAACGTTCCGTGGTGGCGCCTTGTCGGCCTTGGCCAATATCCGGCAACTGGACGCCGACGGACGCCGCGATGAGGCACTGAAAGCGCTCGTGACCTTCGATCACGCCTACGGCCGCCTGTTTGTCGACGAAGAAGTCGCCTTGGCGAAAAAACTCAACCCCGGGTTTTTCGCCCCCACCGCGCCATCCGGCTCGTCCTCTCCGGGGTCGCATTGACGCGTCCGGCGTCGCGGCTTGCCATCGCGGTGCTGGCCTCTGGTCGCGGCAGCAACCTGCAGGCGCTGATCAATGCAGTTGCTGCCGGCACGCTCGATGCACGCATCGTCGGTGTGTTCTCCGATAAGCCCGGTGCCATCGCGCTGGAACGCGCGCAGGATGCCGGTATCCCGACAACCGTATTGCTGCCAGCGACGTACGCAACACGTGCGGCCTTCGATGCGCAGCTGTTCGAAGCGATCGATCCCTGTACACCGGACGTCATCCTCTGTGCCGGCTACATGCGTCTGATCGGCAAGCGCGAAGTCCAGGGGCGACGCGGACGGCTGCTCAACATCCATCCCTCTCTGCTGCCTGCATTCAAGGGCCTGCGCACGCACGCGCAAGCCTTGGCGGCCGGCGCCAGCGAGCACGGCGCCAGCGTGCATTACGTCACGCCCGACCTGGATGGCGGCCCGGTCATCGCCCAGGTGCGGGTTCCCGTGCTTGCGCAGGACGACGCCGACACACTGGCCAGGCGTGTACTGGTCCGGGAGCACATCCTGCTGGTGGAAACCGTGCGCCTCCTGGCCGCAGGCCGCCTGGCACTCAACGGCGACGTCATCCGGCTCGACGGGGCGGCGATTTCGACCCCGCTTCAGCTGACAGCCAACAACGACTTCTCATGATGGCGCCCCTATGCCCCGCCTCCTCGCCTCCTTCGTTCTGCTGATTGCCTTGCCGTGGGCCGCTATGGCCGATGTGCCGGCGACCAGTGCATTGCAACCCTTCGTGGCGACCTATCAGGTCTTCCACGATGGCCACGAATTGGGCGAGGCGACGATGCAGCTGGTCCATGTCGATGGCGCGCGCTGGCGCGTGGATCTGGTGATGCGCGGCAACGGCCTGATGCGCCTGACCGGTCTCAACCTGCAACAGAGCACGCTGTTCGACACCGATGGCCTGGCATACCGGCCGTTGTCCCAAAGCACGGTGAAGCGCGCCTTCCTGTCCAGGCGAAAGACCGTCGGGCTGTACGACTGGAACAACCACACGGCACAGTGGACCGGTGATGTGCGCAGCGGACATGCCGGCCCGGTCAGCCTTCAGCAGGGCGACATGAGTGGCTTGCTGATCGACCTGGCAGTGATCCGCGATGCGCGCCCCGGCACCAGTTTCCACTACCGCTTTGTCGACGACGGACGCGTGCGCGATCACAACTGGGTGGTCGCACCGCAGACCGAAAGCGTCGCCGTCGGCGACCTGAGCTACGACGCCATGCGTGCCAATCGCGTCCAGGATGGCGGCGACGACACCCTGATCTGGGTCGCGTCCGGCGTGCCCACCACGATCCGCATCCTGCAACGCGAGGACGGCAGCGACATCACCGACCTGCGTCTCACCCAGTACAAAGGAGCTGCGCCATGAACAAACCCATCAGCAACCAAGTGTCGCGCCTGAAG
>JAQGOI010000067.1 GCA_028293685.1 Lysobacteraceae bacterium
GCCGGCAGAATCTCGACATCCTCGATATTCCCGTCGCCGAGATCACGCGCCAATACGTGACCTACATCCAGGCGATGCACGAGATGCGCTTCGAGCTGGCAGCCGAATACCTGGTGATGGCCGCGATTCTGGCCGAGATCAAGTCGCGAATGTTGTTGCCGCGCTCGACCATGGACGAAAGCGAAGACGGTGATCCACGTGCCGAGCTCGTCCGCCGGCTGCAGGAATACGAGCGCTTCAAACAGGCCGCCGAAGACATCGATGGCCTGCCCCGCCAGGATCGGGACACGACGCCGGCGACCGCCTTCCTGCCGGATCGCGCGTCGGTCAAGCTGCCACCCCCGGTCGATCTGCGCGAGATGTTGCTGGCGCTGCACGACGTCTTCAAGCGGGCCGAGTTGTTCACCCAGCATGCGATCAAGCGCGACGCCCTGAGCGTGCGCCAGCGCATGGGCGAATTGCTGGCCCGCCTGGCCGACGGCGCGTTCCATCGCTTCGAATCACTGTTCGAACCGCGGGAAGGGAAACTTGGTGTGGTCGTTACCTTCCTGGCGCTGCTGGAGCTGGCCAAGGAACATCTGCTGGATCTCGTGCAGGACGGGCCGATGGCGACGATCTATGTGAAGTCGCTGGCCAGCGGACAAGGCGAACCGCTCGCACTATCCAGCGAGTTCGATGACGACGGCGATGCCGCCAACGACGATCTTTCCGCGCCGTGAATGTTGGCGCCCACGGCCTAAACCAGAACCGATACCCAATGGACGAGACGTTGATCACCCGCATTGTCGAAGCCGCGCTGCTGGCCGCAAACCAGCCGCTGTCGCTCGGGCAGTTGCAGGGCCTCTTTCCGCTGGACGAACCGGCACCGGACGGCAGCATCGAGCAGGCGCTGGAAACGCTGCAGGTCGACTGCGCCGATCGGGGCGTGGAACTGGTGCAGCTGGCGTCGGGTTTCCGCTACCAGGTCAAAGCCGACGTCCACCCGTGGGTGGCGCGCCTTTGGACCGAGCGCCAGACGCGCTACACCCGCGCCACGCTTGAAACACTGGCGTTGATAGCCTATCGCCAACCGATCACGCGCGGCGAGATCGAGCAGGTGCGCGGCGTTGCCGTCAGCAGCAACATCATCAAGGCGCTGGAAGAACGCGAATGGATCCGCGTCGTGGGTCATCGCGACGTTCCCGGCAAGCCGGAGCTGCTCGCAACGACCAGGACCTTCCTCGATTACTTCGGGTTGAAACGACTCGACGAATTGCCGCCGTTGTCCGAACTCAAGGACATCGGCGAGCTGGAGCCGCAGCTGGAGTTCGACGGCGCCGCGGATGCGGGCGAGGCCATGCCGCTGGGCGACATGGCCAGCAGTCCAGACCTGGGCGACACCACCAGCGAGGATCCGGCGCAGCCACCGACCGAATCAGGTTCAGATTCCGAATCAGGTTCAGATCCCGATTCCGACGAAACAGCCACTCCCCTTTCCACATTCCATTCGCACGACGAACCCAACGAAACCGCCCTCGCCGAAGACGGCGACAGCGCACGGAGCAATTCATGATCGAGAAACAACGTCGCCCGCTCACCCTCAAGCGCGATGGCGACGCGCCAACCGAAACTCCGCGTCTCGAGGAACGGTTGCACAAGGTGCTCGCGCAGGCTGGCCTGGGTTCGCGCCGCGCGCTCGAGCAGCGCATCGCCGACGGCTTGGTCAAGGTCAATGGTGAGATCGCCACGGTCGGCATGGGCGTCACTGGCGGCGACAAGATCGAGATCGACGGCCGCACCTTCGTGGCCAGCGCGTTGACCGAGCCCAGCCGCGTGCTGATGTACAACAAGCCCGAGGGCGAAGTCACGACGCGCGAGGATCCCGAAGGCCGTCCGACCATTTTCGAAGCGCTGCCCGCACTCAAGGGCGCGCGCTGGATCGCGATCGGACGGCTCGACATCAACACGACCGGCCTGTTGCTGCTGACGACCGACGGCGAGCTCGCGAACGCGATGATGCATCCGTCGTTCGAAGTCGAACGCGAATACGTCTGTCGCGTGCGTGCGCCGGAAGGCGAAGAGACCGTGTCGGACAAGCTGGTCGATCGCCTGCAGCGCGGCATCGCGCTCGACGATGGCCCGGCGAAGTTCGACGAAATCGAGCGCATCGGCGGTACCGACTCCCACGACTGGTTCCGCGTGCTGCTCAGGGAAGGCCGCAACCGCGAAGTCCGCCGGTTGTGGGAGTCGCAGGGTTGCCAGGTCAGCCGGCTCAAGCGTATCCGCTACGGCCAGATCGAACTGCCGCAGCCGTTGCTGCGCGGACAGACGCAGGAGCTGGCGGCCGACCGGGTCGAAGCGTTGCGCAAGGAGCTCGGCCTGGAAGAAGGCACGCCGTCGGCGTTGACGCTGCAGCCGGTGATCGGCCAGCGCAAGGCCGCCAAGGCGACCGTGCATGTCGGTGGCCAGCATCGCTCGCAGGGTTATGTCGGCGGGCACAACACCGCGGATGAAGGCCGCGAACTGCGCCGCTTCGACAACGTGCGCGAGGACCGCGGTCGTGGACGCGGTGGTCCACGCAAGCATGGCGGCCTGACGGTGAGCGGCGAAGCCGCCGCCAAACAAGTGAATCGGGCATTCAAGCCGAAAGGCCCGCGTCAGCCTGGACAACGCGGCCCCGGTCGCGGGGATCAGCAGCCGGGTCCCGGACACGAGTCGGGAAATCCCGCAGCGTTCCGCACTTGGTATGTGCCCGACGGCGTCGAGACCGGCCCGGCGGGACATCGCAACCCCGATGGCGCGCGTGGACCGCGCAAACCGTACGGCAACGCAAGTGGCGCGCCGCGTCCGGGCGGTCCGCGTCCGGCTGGCCCAGGCGGCCCGCGTCCGGGTGGTCCCGGCGGTCCCCGTCGCGGTGGCCCCGGCGGTGGCGCTGGTGGCTATCAGGGACGCAGCGATCGCGGGCCGGGCGGGTTCCAGAACCGCGACGAGCGGGGACCGGGCGCTGGTGGCTTCAAGGAACGTGGCCCCGGCGCCGGCCAGAGTCAGCGCGCGCCGCGACCTTATGGTCATCCCGGAAACGCACCCAGCTTTCCGTCCGATCACGCCAACCCCGGCAGCTTCAATCCCTACGGTGACAAACCACGCAACCCGCGTCCCGGCGGCGTCGCCCCCCGCCCGAGCGGTGGTCGCCCCGGTGCCGGTCC
>JAQGOI010000080.1 GCA_028293685.1 Lysobacteraceae bacterium
GACCGGCGGTACACAGGTCGTCCAGCCATGAGATCGAATAATCGCTGACGCGCGCCGGAAGCAATTCGGTCTCCCATGCCGCCGCCGGGGCCTCGAAGCCCTCGAATTGTGCCAGCACGCCGGCAAGCGCCTCCGGACCGCTGACACGCGTCTCGGCGGATACGCGCTGCCAATCGAGCAGGAAGCGCATGAAGTCGCGCGGTTCGACGGGCTCGATCTCTCGCCGCAGGCGGCCGATCGTGTAGCGATGGATGCGTGCGAGCAGATGGCGTTCGCACCACTCCTCGGCAGCGGCGTCCGCGGTGAAGCGTCCACGCATCACATAGCCTTCGTGCTCCAGCCGCAGCAACGCGCCGTCGACGTCCGCTGCCGGCAGCAGCAGCGAGTCGACCAGGGCACCCACGGTGGTCGGCCCCAGCCCGATCATGCGAGAACGAACGAGCTCGAGAGCGGCGTCATCGCGCGACCAACGTTGGGCTGAAAATTCCTCTGGAGCCTCGATCGCCGGCTGCAACACCGCGTCCGGGTACAACGCCTGCGCCTGCGGCAGGCGTTCGGCGGCGAACCACAGTGGCTGCGCAACCTGATGCCCGGTTGCAGCTCCTGTGGGAGCGACGGACGTCGCATCGTCCTGGTTGCCGTCGCGACTTCCGTCGCTCCCACAAAAGCCCTGAACACCCAGTCGGGTTGCGCGGTGTTCCTTTGCCAGCGACCGTAAAAGCTTCGTCCAACCAGACGACTGCGCTTCTTCTTCCGTGATGCAGCCCAGGCCCATCAACGCTTCGTGCATCTCATCGGCGGTACGCGCCTGCGGCCAGGCTTGTTCGCGAACGGAGGCAATCGCATCCGGGTCGAGCCTGCCCAGGTCTTCCGCCGTGTCGGCATCCGCATAGCGCCGGCTCATCACCGCCTGCGTGCGCCGCTCCTCCAGTGGCGCGTCGTCGAGGAAGGCGTAAGGCCGCGCGTTCAATGCCTCCGCTGCAAAGGGCGAGGGCGCCGTGACATCGCGCGCCACGATGCCGACTTCGCCGGATTCCAGTTTGCGCAGCAGCGCGATCCAGCCATCGGCGTCCATGGCTTCGTGCAGGCAATCGTCCAGCGTCTGCGCGACAAGCGGATGATCCGGGATCTCGCGCTCGCCGACGAGATTTTCGGCGCAGGCGACCTGATCGGGGAAGACGGTCGCCAGCAGGTCCTCGGACTTCATCCGCTGCAGTTGCGGCGGCACCTTCTTGCCGCCGATGAAGCGGGGCAATGCCAGCGCGGTGGTGGCGTTCCAGCGCCAGCGCGCGCCGAACAGCGGCGCGTCGAGCAGCGCCTGCACCAGCACCTCGCAAGCCGAATTGGAATGCAGGTAATGCGCGACATCGATCAGCGGAAAGCTGTGGGTGGTGGACAGCGACAGCACGATCGAATTCTCGGTCGCGGCGGCCTGCAATTCGAAATTGAACTTGCGGCAGAAGCGCTTGCGCAGCGCCAGTCCCCAGGCGCGGTTGATGCGGCTGCCGAACGGCGTGTGGATGACCAGCTGGGTACCGCCGGACTCGTCGAAAAACCGCTCCATCACCAGCACCTGCTGCGTCGGCAGTACACCGAGCGCCACCTGCTGGCGGGCGAAGTAATCGGTGATCTGATGCGCTGCTTCGGGTACAATGCCGAGTGTCGCGGTCAGCCATGCGACCACGGCGTCTTCGCCATCCACCAGATGCTCGGCAACTTCGGCGCGCAGGCGCGAAACGCCGGCAGACAACTCGTCGCTGCGCCCGGGCGCTTCACCCAGCCAGAACGGAATGCTTGGTGGCAGGCCCTGTGCATCTTCCACGCGGATCCGGCCGGCCTCCACGCGCAGCACGCGATAGCTGGTGTTGCCGAGCTGGAAGATGTCGCCGGCCATGCTCTCGATGGCGAAATCCTCGTTGACCGTACCGACCGTGATCGCGGCCGGCTCCATGATCACGGTGTAGTCCCCGGTATCGGGAATCGTGCCGCCCGACATCACCGCCGTCATGCGCCCGCCCTTGCGACCACGCAGGCGCTTGTGGACGGCGTCGCGATGTACGTAACCCGCACGCTGCCCACGCCGGGTGCTGAAGCCTTCCGCGAGCATGCGCACCACCGCGTCGAACTGCGGGCGCGCGAGCTGCGCATACGGCCACGCGCGCCGGCTCCAGTCGTACAGCGCATCTTCGTCCCAATCGCGACTGGACACCTCGGCAACGATCTGTTGGGCGAGCACGTCCAGTGGCGCCTTCGGCATCACCAGCGCGTCGAGCTCTCCACGCCGAACGCAATCCAGCAGCGCGGCGCACTCGACCAGGTCGTCGCGCGACTGCGGAAACAGCCGGCCCTTCGGCACGCCACCGACCTGATGGCTGGCGCGGCCGACGCGTTGCAAAAGCGCGGCGATCGAACGCGGCGAGCCGAGCTGGCAGACGAGGTCTACGTCGCCGATGTCGATGCCCAGTTCCAGCGATGCCGTCGCAACGAGGACCTTCAGTTCGCCGCGCTTGAGGCGTTGCTCCGCATCCAGGCGCAGTTCCTTTGCCAGGCTGCCGTGATGCGCTGCGACCGCATCCTTGCCCAGTCGCTCGGCCAGGTTGCGCGCGGCGCGTTCGGCCATCCGGCGGGTATTGACGAACAGCAGCGTGGTGCGATGTTCCAGGACAAGTTCGGCGACGCGCGCGTAGACCAGATCCCATTGCTCGTTCGACATCACCGGTTGCAACGGCACCGGCGGCAGTTCCAACGCCAGGTCGCGCTGGCGCGCATAGCCGATGTCGACGATGGCGCAGTCGGGCGTGCCGTCGCTGGCGACGGCGGCCGTGCCGACCAGGAAGCGTGCGACCTCGTCGATGGGTTTCTGCGTCGCCGACAGGCCGACGCGGGTCAGCCGCCTGCCGCACAACGCCTCGAGCCGCTCAAGCGACAGTGACAGGTGACTGCCGCGCTTGCTCGAGACCATCGCGTGGATCTCGTCGACGATGACGGTGCGCGTGCTTGCCAGCATCGCGCGGCCGGAATCGGATCCCAGCAGTACGTACAGCGATTCGGGCGTGGTCACCAGGATGTGCGGCGGCGTCCTGCGCAGCTTCGCGCGCTCGGACTGCGGCGTGTCGCCGGTGCGGACGGCCGTGCGGATCTCGACGTCGCCGAAACCCTGTCGCGCCAATTCCGCACGGATGCCCTGCAACGGCGCTTCGAGGTTGATGTGGATGTCGTTGGACAGCGCCTTCAGCGGAGAAACGTAAAGCACCTGCACGCCATCGCCAAGCGGCGCTTCAAGACCCTCGCGCACCAGCGCATCGATCGCCGCCAGAAACGCGGTGAGCGTCTTGCCAGAGCCTGTGGGCGCTGCGACCAGCGTGTTGCGACCCGACGCAATGGCTGGCCAAGCCTGGACCTGTGCGTCCGTGGGCCCTGGAAAGGCGCTGGCGAACCAGGCTGCAACCGCGGGATGAAATCCTGCGAGGGACGCTGGTTGGAGAGAGGGCGGTTGCGGCGCGGGAGATACCAACAAGGACGGCTGAGACATCCACCCATTATGGTGGCCGCCCACCTCAGGCGACTGAACACGCGCCCGTCGCCCGTATCTTGCTGGTCCGTTCATCGTCGAAGGCTAGCGAGTGTCCGTATCACCCCTTGCGACGCGACGGAGCAATTGGTTCAGCGCTGTTTTGGCTGGTCGCCCCGGTCGCCCTGTCCGGGCTTCACGGTTGCCTTGGCCTGCTGATGGCGGTCCTGCGAAAGCGAGCGACCGGCGTCGTCGGACTCCTTGAATCGTCCGTTTTCGTCCCTGCGCACGTAGCGTGTGTCGCCCTTGGGTGAAATGCGTTCGCGATCGGTGGGCATGGCGTTCACTCCATATGGATGATCGCGGTCCATGCTGGTCGGGACTTCATGAAAACCACGCGAAAAAATGCCTGCGCGAAGGGGAGACGAACATGACGCCACTGGACAAGCCGCTCAAGCGCGAACTGGATATCGACGGCCGGCTGTACACCGTCAGCATCGATCCGCATGTCCTGAAGGTCGCGGAAAAAGGACGTCGCAAGGGCATTGAACTGGCCTGGCGCGACCTCGTCAATGGCGATGCAGCCCTGGCGACCGCACTGCAGGCGTCGCTGCGGCAATTGCAATAGCGTCGTCCGCGACATAGGTCGACGCCAGCAAGGAAAAGCCGGCGCATCGCGCGCCGGCTCTCCTGACGGTCGTGCATCCTGACGGGCCTCAGCCCGAACCGAGCTTCTTCTGCAGATCCTGCGCCATCTTCAGGTGTTCGCGCAGCTTCGGCAGCGCTTCGGAGGCCAGTTTGCGGGCCTGCGCGGTGCTGCCGTTTTTCGCGACGTTTTCGAACATCGGGATGTCTTTCTGGTGGTCGGTAACCATCGTGTCGGCGTACGCCCTGTCAAGATCCGTTCCGGTCTTGCCTTCGAGGGCGCTGTCCGGTTGCGCGGGCGGCAGTGATGCCACGCTGCTTCCGGCCGCGGCCTTGACCTTGGTGTCAAAGGCCTGGTGATCGGACGAAATCTTCGTCGCCAGATGTTTCACGTCCGCATTGCTGGTCTTGCCCGAAACCAGATTCGCCGTCGCGATCTCCTCCTGATCACCGGTCATGGCATGTGTGTAGAACTGCGCGTCGCTTACGGGCCCACTGGCGCTCATGCCACCCATGCTCATGCCGCCCATGTCCGGCGCGGTCGACGCCGTGGTGTCCGCCGTGCCCGCCGCGTCGCTGCCCATTGCGCCCGACGCATTGCCGGTCGTGCTCGCGTTGTCGCTGGCTGCCGGCGCGGTGTTGCTTGCCGTGGCGGCAGGCGTGCTGGTTGCGGTGGCCGCCGCCTGCGTATCGTCAGCGTCGGCGCTCTTCTTGTTGCACGCCGTTCCTGCGAAAAGCAGGGCGCCACTGATGACCAGGGCGCCAGCTAGTGGCGTTCTGTGAATGGCTGATGGTGATCTCATGACTGTTCTCCTTGGTCGCTTGTGCACGTGGCACAGCGCGCGTTGATTGAATTCCATGGCACTGAAGTCCTGCATTGGCCCGTTTCCTCAAGAGGCCGCGCTGACTTCAGCCATGGCCGGTACCGCTGCTCCCACCCGGACGCGTAGTGCTGGACGAGCCACTGGAGCCGGCGCCTGCCGACGCCCCGCTGGATGACCCTGAAGCGCTGCCCGATGGCGAGCCGCTCGGGGTGGTGCTCGAGCCCAGGCTGGATGATGCCGAACCCGTACTCGCGCCAGACGTTCGGCTGGTGCTGCCAGTGGCTCCCTGCCCAGGTTGCGTGTCGTGGGATGAAGATTGCGATTGCACGCGGATCTGGTTGTGCACGTCGCGCACACCGCTGCAGTTCTCGGCCAGATCCTCCGCGCGGTGTTTCATCCAGCGCTGCTCGACGGTGCCCGCGAGCGTCGCGATGCCGTTGCTGACCTCGACGGTGATCGCGCTGGCATCGATGTCGTCCGCGTCGGTGAGGCGTTCGTTGAGGTCGTCACGGATCCGCTCGTCCG
>JAQGOI010000096.1 GCA_028293685.1 Lysobacteraceae bacterium
GGTGGCCCATTGCCGCCGTTGTCCCAACGCCCGTTGCCGCTGCAAGCGACGAATCCCATTCCCCTGACCGCCCGTGCCACGGCGGCCGTGGACACCGTCCTGCAGGTCGACGCCAGCGAGCGTCGCCACCTGCGGCATTCCCGCGCCCTGCTGGCGCTGCCCTACTTCTCGTTCGCGCAGGGCCTGCGCCGCAACCGGAGCTGAGCCATGACCTCGATTACCTGGAGCGACGGCGCTCCCATCTACCGCCAGCTGAAGGAGCGCGTCGTCGCCATGATGCTCGACGGCGTCCTGAAGCCGGGCGATGCCCTGCCCTCCGTCCGGCAGGTCGCGGCGGAGTATCAGCTCAATCCAATTACCGTCTCACGGGCCTATCAGGAGCTCGCCGACGAAGCACTCGTGGAAAAACGCAGGGGACTGGGGATGTACGTGACCGAAGAAGCATCGAAGAAACTCCTGGCCAGCGAACGCGAACGCTTCCTGCGTGAAGAGTGGCCGCTGGTCCTGGAGCGCATCCAGCGCCTGGGTCTGTTGACCGAAGACCTGCTCAAGAGCGGAGGTGCCAAATGAACACCGCAGCGGAACGTAACGACCAGGCAGCCATGACCGGCAACGGTGCACCCGTCGTGCGCGCCCGTGGCTTGCGCAAGGCTTACAAGAACAAGCTCGCGCTCGACGGCACTACATTCGATATTCCGTCCGGACGCATCGTCGGCCTGATCGGCCCCAACGGCGCCGGCAAGACCACGGCGCTCAAGGCCATCCTTGGACTGATTCCGTTCGAGGGCGAGCTGAGCGTCCTCGGGCGCGACCCGCGCACCGAACGGGACGCGCTCATGAATGACGTCTGCTTCATCGCCGATGTCGCCGTGCTGCCACGCTGGATGCGGGTACGCGAGGCGATCGAATTCGTGGCCGGCGTCCACCCGCGCTTCGACCGGGCGCGCTGCAAACGCTTCCTGGCAGGAACCCAGCTCAAGCCGCAGATGCGCGTGCGCGAATTGTCCAAAGGCATGATCGTGCAACTGCACCTGGCACTGGTGATGGCCATCGACGCCAAACTGCTGGTGCTCGACGAGCCGACGCTGGGCTTGGACATCCTCTACCGCAAGCAGTTCTACCAGCGCCTGCTGGAAGACTATTTCGACGAACAGAAGACCATCGTCATCACCACGCATCAGGTCGAGGAGGTCGAGCACATCCTCACCGACGTGATGTTCATCCGCGACGGAAAGATCGTCCTGGATTCACCGATGGAGGATGTCGGCCACCGATACGTGGAAGTCATGGTCAACGCCGATCGCGTTGATAGCGCGCGCGCCCTCAAGCCGGTCGACGAACGCGCCCTGCCCTTCGGCAAGACCGTGATGCTGTTCGACGGCGTTCCACTCCCGCAATTGCAGGGCCTGGGCGAAACCCGCACACCCGGCCTTGCCGATCTGTTCGTTGCCACGATGAAAGGAACCTACGCATGAACGCCAACTTCCCGATGACAGCGGATGGGCGCGCCCCGGTGGCTGCGCCGCATGCCACGCACAAGCTCAAGCTGCTGCTCAGGCGCGAGTTCTGGGAGCACAAGGGCGGCTTTCTGTGGGCACCGCTGGTCGCGGGCGGCATCTCGCTGCTGCTGACGATCATGGCGATCATCACCGGTGAAGTGATGCTCAAGCGGGCGCCGCCCACGACCTCCTTGAACGTCAACGGATCGCACGTGTCGATCAATGGCCTGGACCTGGGCATGCTGACGGCGAAGATGACGCCCGATGACATGCACCAGATCGGCGGCGCCATCGATGCCAGTCTGCTGTTGAGTTCAGTATGGCCGTTCATCGCCATGACATTCGTCGTGTTCTTCTACTGCCTGGGTTCGCTTTACGACGAGCGCAAGGATCGCAGCGTGCTGTTCTGGAAATCGCTGCCGGTATCGGACCGCGACACGGTGCTGTCGAAGGTGGCCAGTGCAACCCTGGTTGCGCCGATCATCGCGTCCATCGCCGCACTGGTGACGATGTTCGGCTTCCTGTTCATCACCAGCGTGGTGGTGCTTGTTCATGGTGGCAACCCCGTGCAACTGCTCTGGGGCCCCGCCAACCCGCTGGATATCGCCGCCAAGTTCGTGGCTGCCGTGCCGGTGTATGCGTTGTGGTCGCTGCCGACCGTCGGCTGGTTGCTGCTCTGCTCGGCCTGGGCGCGCAGCAAGCCCTTCCTGTGGGCACTGATGATTCCTGCCTTTGCCGGTATCTTCGTGAGCTGGTTCGACCTGATGAAAGTGTTCAACCTGCAATCCACCTGGTTCTGGCAGAACATCGTGGGCCGCGTGTTGCTCGGCACGGTTCCCGGCAGCTGGTTCAATGTCGCGAAGTTCGGCCCCATCACCGCCCAAGGCCCGCAGGCCGTTGGCCAGGCGGTGACACTGCAATCGATCTATTCAGTGCTGCTCACCCCGCAACTGTGGATTGGAGTGCTCGCAGGCGCGGCAATGATCTTCGCGGCCATCCGGCTGCGTCGATGGCGCGATGAGGGTTGAGCGCAGGCTCGCATTTGCAACGACTCGTATTGACCAAGGAACCCGGCCATGAACTCTTTACGCCATAGCGTCGCCATCGCCCTGATCGGTTGCATTCCGCTGCTTGCCGCATGCGATCGCCATCAGGACGCGTCAACGGCAGGTACCGGCACGACCCACCCCACTTCGATGCTTGGCAACATCGTCAAGAACGCAACCGACGAAGCGCGCAAAAAGCTCGAAACGCAGAACATCAGCATCAATGATGGAATGCACATCGAGATCAACGGCCATGTGATCAATCGACCGAGTGGAAAAACAAAGGCCGAAATCACGCCCCAGGGAGACCTGCTCATCGAAGGCAAAGCAGTTGCCGTGACTCCTGCCCAGCGGAGTCTGCTGCTGCAATACCGTCAGAACATCGTCCATATCGCCGAGGCCGGCATGGATATCGGCGTACAGGGCGCGGACCTGGGCATGAAGGCAGCCAGCGAAGCCATCAGCGGCATCTTCAGCGGCAACGGCGACAAGGTTGAGGAAAAGATCAAGCCGGAGGCCCAGAAGATCGAAGCCGCAGCCCAGTCGCTCTGCAATCTGCTGCCACCCATGCTGGCGACACAAAACGAACTCGCAGCCAGCCTGCCCGAGTTCAAGCCCTACGCCAGGATGACGCAGGGTGATATTGCCGATTGCAGGAAGCACCATGAGGGCGCCGGCGAAGCATCCGGCGTTCAGATCGGCGACGAGATCCGCGATGAAGTCCGTAGCGACATCCACGCGGCGACACGGGACGCTGCGGCCGAAGACCGCACGTCGACGACAGACTCGAAGTCAGCGCCGACGCGTTGAGCCCGACGCGATCCCGCCTTGCGTCAGCAGGGCGGGATCAAGCAGGCGCTTGAGTTCTGCAGCGCCCAGGCCACTGTCCTCTATCGCCACATCCAGCACCGGCCGTCCTTCGGCGTAAGAGCGCTTCGCAATCGCCGCCGCTTTCTCATAACCAATCACCGGATTCAGTGCCGTAACCAGGATGGGATTGCGATCAAGCGTCAGCGACACGCGATCGCGGCGCACTTTCAAGCCATCGACAGCCCTGTCCGCGAGCAGCTGCATCGCAGCCGACAACAGCGCGACGGAATCGAGCAGGTCGTACGCGATCAGCGGCAGCATCACGTTGAGCTGGAAATTGCCGCTGGCGCCGGCGATCGTGATCGCCGTGTGGTAACCCATGACCTGTGCGCAAACCATGCACAGCGCCTCGGCTGCAACAGGATTGACCTTGCCAGGCATGATCGAACTGCCCGGTTGCAACGCCGGCAGCTCGATTTCGCCCAGGCCTGCAAGGGGTCCGGAGTTCATCCACCGCAGGTCGTTGCCGATCTTCATCAGCGCAACGGCCAAGGTGTTCAATTGTCCGGACAGCTCGACCAGGTCGTCCTGCGCGGCGAGTCCCTCGAACTTGTTGTCGGCTGACTCGAATTTCGTTCCCGACAAACTCGACAGTGCCTTTGCCATCGCCTTGCCGAAGCGCGGATCGGTGTTGATGCCGGTTCCGATGGCCGTGCCTCCGATGGGCAACCGGCGCACACGCCGGGTCGTGTCGTCGATGCGCTCCTGTGCCGACGCCAACTGCGCGGCCCATGCCGAAAATTCCTGGCCAAACGTCAGCGGCATCGCGTCCATCAGGTGCGTGCGGCCCGTCTTGGTGATGCCGGCGAGCGACTTGCCGCGCCGCTCGATGCTTTTGCGTAGCCGCTTCAGCGCAGGCATCAGGTGTTCACCGACAGCCAGTTGCGCCGATACCCGCATCGCGGTGGGAATGACGTCGTTCGAACTCTGTCCCAGGTTCACATGGTCGTTGGGATGCACCGATTGCTTGCCTGCGCGGGTCGCCAGGGTCGCGATGACCTCGTTGGCATTCATGTTGCTCGATGTTCCCGAGCCGGTCTGGAACACATCGATCGGAAACTCACGGTCGTGGCTGCCATCGGCAACCGCCAGCGCCGCATCCCGGATCGCAGCTGCCATTGGCGCCTGCAACAGCCCGAAACCGGCGTTGACGTCGGCGGCTGCCGCCTTGATCAACCCCAGGGCGCGGATGAAGCCGCGCGGCATGGGACGACCGGAAATGGCGAAATTACCGACCGCGCGCTGGGTCTGCGCGCCCCAAAGCGCCTCCGCCGGTACCTGCAGATCCCCCATGCTGTCGTGCTCCGTGCGGTATTGTTTTCCGTGTGCTTTGGACATGCGTCATCTCCGGAAGCCGACTGGATGAAAACCGTCATTCCCGCGAAGGCGGGAATCCTGTGACTGCTGATCCCGGCTGCGGCCGCAACCTCGACATGGGGATGGCGATCGGCAAGACCACCGCTGTAATCCCGCCTGCGCGGCATTACGAGCCGGAAACAGCATAGCGCCGCGACCGTTTAGAATTGCGGGCCCCCTCGCCGAACACCGCCATGTCCGACGCCCAGCTTCTTGCCCTGTCTCCTCTGGATGGCCGCTACGCCGGCAAGGTCGACGCCCTGCGGCCGATCTTTTCGGAATACGGGCTGATCAAGGCGCGCATCAGGGTCGAGATCGAATGGTTGCTGGCGCTCGGGCTGGAACCCGGCGTTCCCGAACTGCCTGCATTTTCCCAGTCCGCGACGACGCGGCTACGGGCCCTGGCCGATACGTTTTCCGTGGCCGATGCAGCCCGCGTCAAGGCCATCGAGCGCACCACCAACCATGACGTCAAGGCCGTCGAATATTTCATCAAGGAGCGCTTCGACTCCGACCAGGAGTTGCGTCCGGCACTTGAGTTCGTCCACTTCGCATGCACCAGCGAGGACATCAACAACCTCGGCTATGCATTGATGCTGCAGGAAGCGCGGGTTGCGGTCCTGCTGCCGGCGCTCGACAGGCTGGTCGCACACCTGGCGAACATGGCGCACGCACATGCAAACCTGGCGATGCTATCGCGCACGCATGGCCAGACCGCCTCGCCCACCACCGTCGGCAAGGAGCTGGCCAACGTCGTTGCGCGCCTGCGGCGCCAGCGCGACGTACTGGCGGCATTGCCGATACCCGGCAAGATCAACGGCGCCGTGGGCAATTACAACGCGCATGTCGCCGCTTATCCCCACGTCGACTGGCCAGCCTTTTCGCAGGCCTTCGTCCAGACGCTCGGCCTGCACTGGCAGGCCTACACCACGCAGATCGAACCGCACGACGGCATCGCCGAGCTGAGCGATGTGCACAAGCGCATCAACACCGTCGCCATCGACCTGTGCCGGGATCTGTGGGGTTACATTTCACTTGGCTATTTCAAGCAGGCAGTCAAGGCCGGCGAAGTCGGCAGCTCGACCATGCCGCACAAGGTCAATCCAATCGACTTCGAGAATGCGGAAGGCAATCTCGGCATCGCCAACGCCCTGTTCGAACATTTTTCGGCCAAGCTGCCGATCAGCCGCTGGCAACGCGACCTGACCGATTCGACCGTATTGCGGGCGCTGGGCACGGCCTTCGGCCATACGCTGGTCGGCTTCGACGCGCTGCTCAGGGGACTCGGGAAACTGACGGTGAACCACGAGCGCATCGCTGCCGATCTCGATGCGTCGTGGGAAGTGCTGGCAGAAGCCGTGCAGACGGTCATGCGACGCTACGGCCTGCCCAATCCGTACGAACAACTCAAGGCATTGACGCGCGGTCATGGCATCGACGCCGGATCGATGCGGGAATTCGTCGCCGGCCTCGACCTGCCCGTCGCCGAGCGCCAACGTCTGCTCGACATGACACCGGCCACCTACACCGGCCTGGCCGAGCAACTCGCAAAGGCCATCTGAGCGTGGCCAGGCGAAGCCTCCCCATCGAAGTCGATGCCGCATCGCTGCCGCCGCTTGGCATGCCACCGGCCATTTTCCTGCGCGACTACTGGCAGAAGCGGCCGCTGCTGATCCGCAACGCCTTTGCCGATTTCGACTTACCCATCACGCCCGAAGATCTTGCAGGCCTGGCCTGCGAAGACGCCGCACTGTCCCGGATCGTGATGCACGAAACCGGTGTTTCCGGCACGCGTGACGAATGGTTGCTGCGCCATGGTCCATTTCCGGAGGACATGTTCCCGGCGCTGCCGCAGAAGGACTGGACGCTGCTGGTGCAGGACGTCGACAAGTGGGACGCCGATGTCGCGGCATTGCTGAAGCCGTTCGATTTCCTGCCGCGCTGGCGCATCGACGATGTGATGGTGAGTTTCGCGGCGCCGGGCGGATCGGTCGGCGCGCACGTCGATCAGTACGACGTGTTCCTGTTGCAGGGCCTTGGCCGGCGACGCTGGCAGATCGATACCTCCGCCAACCCACCCATCGAGTTTCGACGGGATACCGAGCTCAAGCTGCTGCAGCGCTTCAGCCCGACCCATGACTGGATCCTCGCGCCCGGCGACATGCTCTACCTGCCCCCCGGAGTTCCGCATCACGGCATCGCTGAAGACGCGTCCCTGACGTTCTCACTTGGCATGCGCGCGCCGGCGGCATCGGAACTGCTGGGTGATTTCGTCGACGCATTGATCGAGCAGGCGGACGACAGCCAGCGCTACCAGGATCCCGACCTTGTTCCCGCGTCGGATCCCAACGAAATCGACGCCGCGGCCATGCAGCGGGTGCTGGCCGCGTTGAACGCACTTCGGATGAACGATGCGGACAAGCTGGGGGATTGGTTCGGC
>JAQGOI010000179.1 GCA_028293685.1 Lysobacteraceae bacterium
CGTTCTAGTCGGTCGACTGACCCGAGACTGCGGGTGCCAACTGGATGCGTCAGTCAAGAAAGATCAACCACGCGGCGACCACGATCAGTGCAAAACCGGCCCAGTGGTTCCACCGCAGTGGTTGCCCCAGGTACCAGACCGAAAACGCCGCGAACACGAGCAGCGTGATCACCTCCTGCATGCCCTTGAGCTGGGGTGCGCTGTAAACGCTGCTGCCCAGGCGATTGGCCGGCACCTGCAGGATGTATTCGAACAGGGCGATCCCCCAGCTGGCTAGGATCACCAGGGCCAACGGCGAGGATTTGTATTTCAGGTGCCCATACCAGGCGAACGTCATGAACACGTTGGAGCCCAGCAGCAAGACGACCGGAAGGATGCGGTTCGGGGACATGGATGGGCTCGAATCAAGGGGAAATCTGCGTCTTCACACGATATGCACCTTGTGAAGGGCAGCCTTTCACAAAGCTGAAGCCACGGGAACTGTCATGCGCGCATCACAAGAGCCGGCTGGACTGGTCCTCATTGTCGAGGACAACCGCAATATCTCCGAAATGGTGGGGGAGTATCTCGAGGGTCGCGGCTTCGAAGTCGACTACGCCTCCGATGGGCTGGATGGGTATCGTCTGGCCGCCGAGAACAGTTATGACGTCGTGGTGCTAGACCTCATGTTGCCGCGGCTGGACGGGGTGGAAGTCTGCAAGCGCCTGCGTGAAGAAGCGCGCAAATCGACGCCGGTCCTGATGCTGACGGCGCGCGACACGCTGGACGAAAAACTGACTGGCCTGTCGGCAGGGGCGGACGATTACCTGACCAAGCCGTTCGCGATCCAGGAACTCGAAGCGCGACTGCGTGCGCTCATCCGCCGCGAACGCCGGCAGGTCGGCTCGGAAGTGCTGAAGGTCGCCGACCTGGTGCTCGATCCGGCAAGCCTGCGCGCCACGCGCGGTGGCGTCGAGCTGCAACTGTCGCCGATCGGCCTGAAGCTGTTGACGATCCTGATGCGCGAGTCGCCGCGTGTCGTCAGCCGCCAGGAGATCGAGCGCGAGATCTGGGGCAACGGCCTGCCCGATTCGGACACGTTGCGCAGCCATCTGTACAACCTGCGCAAGACCATCGACAAGCCGTACGAGAAGCCCCTGCTGCACACCGTGCAAAGCGCCGGCTACAGGATCGCGGACATCGAACAGCCGCCGGTCTGAGGTCGTTGCCCAACAGCAAGATGCAGCACGGTCTGCCTGAGAAACTCCGCGTCGCCTTCCTGCTGCAGGTGGTGGCGGCGGTGCTTGTCATTGTCGCCGGTGGCTACTTCGCACTCGAGACAGCCAGGCAGGACGTTGCCGCGCGCGCGCTGCACGACGAGGCGTCGTACTTCTGGCAGCAGCGGGCGATGGATCCCACCCGCGACGCACCTGACGGTGCCATCCTGCACGGCTATGCCGTGCCGATCGGCGCATCGGCGGCGGCGTTGCCCGCATCGCTGCGCGCGCTGCAGCCTGGGCTGCACGATCTTCCGGACCTGATGGTCCTGGTCGAGCGCCAGGACGATGTCCAGCTGTATCTCACGTACCCCAGGTCGAAAATCGACCGCATCGCCGTGCGGCTTGTGCTCGCCCCCATCCTGCTGGCGTTGATGGCGGTATTGCTCAGTTCGTGGCTGACGTACCGCCTGGCCCGACGGCTGACGTCGCCCCTGCTGTGGTTGGCGAACGAAGTGCGCCGGTGGGATCCGCGCGATCCGGATACCAGCGTGCTCGCGCCCGACAAGTTGCCCGCCGAGGCTGGGCTCGAGACGCGCCAGCTGGCCGGCGCATTGCAACGCATGGGTGATCGCACGCGCTCGTTCATGCATCGCGAACGCGACTTCACGCGCGACGCCAGCCACGAACTGCGCACACCGCTCACCGTCATCCGGGTGGCGAGCGACCTGATGCAGAGCGATCCGGACCTGCCCGAGCGCGCGCACCGTTCGCTGGCCAGGATCCAGCGTGCCGGGCGCGACATGGAAGCCGTCATCGACGCCTTCCTGCTGCTGGCGCGCGAAAGCGAGGTCGAACCGCAACGCGAGGACTTCCAGGTGCGCGACGTCGTCGACGAGGAAGTGGAAAAGGTTCGCCCGCTGCTGGCCGGCAAGCCTATCGAACTCTCGATCACGCAACGCGCGTCGCCGTACCTGCACGCGTCACCGCGGGTGCTGGGAGTGATGCTGGGGAACCTGCTGGCCAATGCCTGCAGCTTCACCGCGCGCGGCCGCATCGAGATCACCATCCTTGCCGATCGGGTGGTGGTTCGCGACACGGGTATCGGCATGGGCGGCGAAACGTTGCGGCGCGCATTCGAGCCTTTCTTCCGGGGAGACCCGGCCAACCCCGCCGGTCGCGGCATGGGCCTGTCGATCGTGCGCCAGCTCGGCGAGCGCTTCGGCTGGCCGGTGAATCTGGAAAGCGCGCCAGGGCAGGGCACGACCGCAACGATCCGGTTTTCTGGCTGAACCGCCGGCAAGTCGTCGGCTCTTGCCGGTCAACGGGCGTGGCCTGGCGGCCGTTAGCAGCCAGATGGTCCATATCGGAATCCCATGAGCAAGACGATCCAGCCCGGCCACCGCCACTCCACGCGCATCGCGATCATCCTGACAGCCGTCGCCGTACTGGCGATGGCTGGGTGGTGGTGGCAACACCACAACGCAGCGGCAAGCGCCGGCGCGTATCGCACCGCCGTGGTCGATCGCGGCGAGATCCGCGTTGCCATTTCGGCGACGGGCACGCTGGCGGCCATTTCCACCGTGGATGTCGGCAGCCAGATTTCCGGACAGGTGACCGCGGTGCTGGCGGACTTCAATGACCACGTCACAAAGGGACAGGTGCTGGCGCGCATCGATCCCAGCACCTATCAGGCGCAGATCGCGCAGGGCGCCGCCGCGGTGGCCAGCGCGCGCGCAGCGTTGGCCGGCGCGCAGGCGACCGCGCGCAACGCCGACGTCGACTACACCCGCAAGGCGCAGCTGGCGCAGCAGCAACTGGTGGCGCGCAGCGATGCCGACCTGGCCCGCGCCGCACGCGACCAGGCGCATGCGCAGATCAATTCGGCGCAGGCGCAGATCACCCAGCAACAGGCGTCGACACAGACCGCGCAGCTCAACCTGCAACGCGCGGTGATCCGCGCGCCCGTCGACGGCGTGGTGCTCACGCGCACTGTCGAGCCCGGCCAGACGGTGGCGGCCAGCCTGCAGGCGCCGGTGCTGTTCCAGATCGCCGAAGACCTCTCGAAGATGCAGATCGTCCTTGCGCTCGATGAATCCGATATCGGCCAGGTCAAGCCGGGCCAGACCGTGACGTTCAGCGTCGATGCCTTTCCCGATAAGCAGTACCGCGGCAACGTCAAGCAGGTACGGCTGTCGGCGACGAACACCAACAACGTGATCACGTATCCGGTCGTGGTCGCGGTGGACAACAGCGACCAAACGCTGCTTCCCGGCATGACGGCCAACGCCGAGATCGAAGTGAGCCGTCAATCGAATGTGCTGCGGGTGCCCAACAGCGCACTGCGTTTCAAACCGGCGGACGATGCCAGCACTGCCGCGCAGCCAGCCGCGCCAGCAGCGCGCGGTACGTCAGGGGTCGTCGACGAGCTGCCAGCGGTCGCGAAAGGCCTCAACCTGGGCCCCGCGCAACAAGCCGCGTTCGACGCCGCGCTCACGGCGGTCCGTGCGCAGGCGGCCGCCCGTCGCACGCCGTCTGCCAGTGGTCCCCGCAACACCGGAGCGACGCTCTTCGGTGGTGCAGGCAGCGCCCCGCGTAACAGGGGAGGTGGCGCGGCGGGCGACCAGGGAGCCATGCGGCAGCGCATGCTCGAGCGGCTCAGCCAGCAGTTCGCCGCATTCCGGGCCACGCTCGATGCGGCCCGGCAACAGCAGTGGGACAGCGCGATCGCCACGCTCGCCAGCGCGCGCCGTGCACCCATCTACCTGCTGGTCGACGGCAACCCCAAGCAGACGATGGTGCGCGTCGGCGCATCGGATGGCAGCAACACGCAGGTGTCCGGCGATATCCATGAGGGCGACAAGGTAATTGTCGGCGCCGAGCATGCGGCGCCTGCGCCGTGAGCCCACCTGGCGCGACTGGATCCGATCAGGCGGATGATCGCGTTGCGGTCATCGACACCCGTGACCTGGGCAAGGTCTATGCCGCCGGCAGCGAGGCCGAAGTCGTTGCGCTGCGCGGCGTGAACCTGCGGATCGGGCGCGGCGAGTTCGTCGCGATCATGGGTCCGTCAGGCTCGGGTAAATCGACGCTGATGAACCTCATCGGCTGCTTGGACAAGCCGTCGTCGGGCAGCTACCACTGCGACGGCGTCGATGTTGCAACCCTCGATGCGGAAGCGCGTGCGCAGATTCGACTGGGCAAAATCGGATTCGTGTTCCAGGGTTTTAACCTGCTGTCACGCATGGACGCGCTGGAAAACGTCGCCATGCCGATGGGCTACGCCAATGTGCCGCGACCCGAACGCCTGCTGCGCGCACGCGCGGCCCTGGACGCGGTCGGTCTTGCCGAGCGGGCGCAACATCGGCCCAGCGAGTTGTCCGGCGGCCAGCAGCAGCGTGTCGCCATCGCGCGTGCGCTCATCAATCGCCCGCCGATCCTGCTTGCCGACGAACCCACGGGTGCGCTTGACAGCAAGACTGGCGAAGAGATCCTGACGCTGTTCAAGCAGCTGCGTGATGACGACCACACCGTCATCCTGATCACGCATGATCCGCAGGTCGCCGAACACGCCGACCGCATCTACGAAATGCGCGACGGCGAACTGCATCCCCGGCAGGCGTCCGCATGAACCTGGTCGAAGTGCTGCGGACGGCGATCTTCGCGTTGCGCGGCAACTGGATGCGCAGTGCCCTGACGTCGCTCGGCGTGATCATCGGGATTGCAGCCGTAATCGTCATGGTGTCCGTCGGGCAGGGCACGCAGGCGGAAATCGACAAGCTGGTTTCGGGGCTCGGCTCCAACCGCCTTGACATCAGCGGCGGCGGCGGCGTTGGCGGCGGTGGCGCGCGGGTTGCGGCGGGTAGCCGCTATACGTTGTCGGTGGATGATGCCGACGCCATCCGCAAGGAAATCCCCGAAGCCCAGTACGTCGCGGCCTCGCTGCGCGGCGGCACGCAGATCGTGTTTGCCGAAGGCAACTGGTCCACGCAATGGCAGGGCGTGCAGCCCGACTGGTTCGACATCAACGAATGGAGCATCGCCAGCGGCCGGGCGTTCGAATCGCGCGATTACACGGGCGCTGCGAAGTCGGTCATTCTCGGCGACACCGTCACCCGGCAACTATTCGGCGATCAGGATCCGGTCGGACAGACCGTGCGCCTTGGGCGGGTTCCCTTCACCGTCCTGGCGACCTTGAAACCCAAGGGGCAGGGCGGTTTCGGCCAGGACCAGGACGACATCGTGGTGGTGCCGCTGGAGACGGCGCGACGGCGGCTGTCGGGTTCGACGGCATTGCCGCCAGGCGCCGTGCAGCAGATTTCACTGGGCGTGGATCGCCCGGAAAACCTTTCCTATGCGCAAAGCGAAGTGGAGGACCTTCTGCGCCAGCGCCACAAAATCCAGCCTGGCGATGACGACGACTTCACCGTACGCAACATCGCCGAGGTCGTCGCCACCCGCACGCAGACGACGCGGTTGATGTCGCTGCTGCTCGGCGCGGTCGCGGGCATCTCGCTGATCGTGGGCGGGATCGGCATCATGAACATCATGCTGGTGTCGGTCACCGAACGCATCCGCGAAATCGGCCTGCGCATGGCGGTCGGCGCCGGCCCCGGGGACATCCGCAAACAGTTTCTCGCCGAGGCCATGCTGATCTCGTTGATCGGCGGTGTGATCGGAATATTGCTGGGGATCGTAGGCGCGCTGCTGGTCGGAAAATTCGGGTCGCTGCCGGTTGCGCTCAACGGAAGGGTCGTGGCCTTGGCTGCAGGATTTTCGATCGCCACGGGCCTGTTCTTCGGCTACTACCCTGCGCGCAAGGCTTCGTTGCTGGATCCGATCGAGGCCTTGCGCCAGCAGTAAGCGGAGTGCCATTACGCGCGTGACGCGCCCGCCGTCGTTTCACCGAGTTCAGTGAGCGTCTTGCCGCTTGCTCCACTCTTCCATTCGTTTCTGCAACTGCTCCGGCGGAACATCCTCGACGTGGGTTCCCAGAGTCCATTTGTGGCCGAAAGGATCGACCACCGTTCCCGTGCGGTCGCCCCAAAACTGGTTCTCCACCGGTCGCAGGGGTTTTGCGCCAGCCTTCACGGCCTGGTCGAATGCGCGATCGACGTCGTCTACGTAGATCATGAAGGAGGCGGGCGTGCCACCGAGCGATTTGGGGCTGCGCGCGTCCATCGACGGATATTCGTCGGACAGCATGACTTGCGAATCACCGATCTTCATTTCGGCGTGGCCGATCTTTTTTTCGGCCCCGGGAATCGGCAAGCGCAGCAGTTCCTTGGCATTGAGCGCGTCGCGATAGAAGTCGAGCGCCTTGGCGGCATTGTCGACGATGAGGTACGGGGTGACGCTGTGGTAGCCAGCGGGTCTGGGTTTTACGGTATTGAACAACTCCTCGGTTGGTGCCCTTCGAAGGCGCCGCCGCGGAGCGACAGGGGAATGGCGACGCGTCGGCGCGACCACGTATGCTGCGCGCGCGCCCGCTAAGCAGGCGCGAAAAAAAACCGGGCAGGATGTTATCGAAGCGTCCCGCCATGGCCGGTCCGGTGACGGTCGCTTCTGTGCGAGGTGCTCGCCGTCGTGGGCGTTACCGCTCTTCTGCGATCACCAGGCGTGGATCGATCGCCTGGTTGTTGTCGCGATGGCTCTGCGAGAGCTTCTTCAGCATCGGCAGCAAGGCGATCGCCAGCACCGCGCCGCCGGCCGCGACAAAGCCGAG
>JAQGOI010000181.1 GCA_028293685.1 Lysobacteraceae bacterium
GCCCTGCCGAACACGAGCGATGCGTTGTTGCCGCCGAAACCGAACGAGTTGTTCATTGCGTAGCGCAGTTCGCCTCGTGCATTGCCAAAGCGGATCTGTGCGCCGCAGGCCGGATCGACCTGCTCGCTGTTGAGCGTTCCCGGCAGCTGCCCATCCTCCAGCGCAATCAGCGCGAACACCGATTCCACAATCCCCGCCGCCCCGAGCGTATGCCCGGTCCAGCCCTTGGTCGAACTGGCGTGCAACGTCTCCGGGAACAGCGCGGCGACCGCGCGCGCCTCGACCGCATCGTTGGCCGGCGTGGCCGTGCCGTGCAGGTTGAGGTAGCCGACGTCCGCCGCATCGATCCCGGCGCGCAGCAGCGCATCGCGCATCGCCAGTCGCGCTCCGAGGCCTTCGGGATGCGGCGTCGACATATGGTGGGCATCGCTGGATTCGCCGTAACCGCGAAGCTGCAGGCCGCGACCGGCATCGCCGCGCTCGAGCACCGCAAAACCGCCGGCCTCTCCCAGCGACAAGCCGTCGCGCGCGACATCGAACGGGCGACACGCGTGCCCGGACACCAGGCCCAGCGCGTTGAACCCGTACAGGACGCTGCCGCACAACGTGTCCACGCCACCGACCAGCGCGGCATCGACAACGCCCGCCTGGATCAGGCGCGCCGCCTGCGCGAAGACCTTTGCGCTGGACGAACAGGCGGTCGCCACGGTGACGCACGGACCGCGCAGGCCGGTGAACTCTCGCACGAAGTCGCCGAGCGAATGCGGCGTATGCACGATGGCGCGCTGCTGGTCCGGCTGGAACTGGAGCGATCCATCCGCGCCTGTGCGCGACGCGACGTAAGCCGCTTCGGTCTCGCCGATGCTGGCGGTTGAGGTGCCGAGCACCAGGGCCACGCGTTCGACCCCGTAACGCTCGCGGACGCCAGCCAGGACATCCAGCACATCGTCCTGTTGCAGTGCCAGCAACGCCAGGCGGTTGTTGCGGCATTCCCATTGCGCGTACGCGGGCGGCAGCGCGGCTTGCTCCAGGCCGTCGACGCGACCGATCCAGGTGTCCAGCGCGGCATCGCCGAAATCATTGCGACGCAACCCGCTGGTGCGCGTGCGCAAGGCATCGGACTGGGCGGCGCGACCGCGGCCCAGCGCCGTCGTCGCGGTATAGGCGCGGATCGCCAGCGGTGGCATCAGGGACAACGACGGCGTTGGCGGCACGCACGGCTCCGGTAGCATTTCGACGGCCCGGCGCGCCATGCGCGCCCTGGAACCCAAGGAAAAGAAGTATAGCCAGCGTCCCGGAACGGGAGCCGTGCAAGGCCTACAGTCACCGCATGTCCAGCCGCAAAAACCACCGCTTGGCCCTGCTCGGGGACGGCGACGTCCTGCACAGCGGCTGCATCGCCGCCGCCGCCTGCGTGCTCAGCGCCGGTCTGGTCTATGTCGGATATCTGATCCATGTGGTGCGCGTGGCACGGCAGGCGCCGTGCCGGCCTGAACAAGGCGATTGCGTGCTGTTGTTCGGCAAGCACGCCCCTCACGGGCGCATCGATCGCGATTTCCAGGCCCGCCTGGATCGCGCGGTGTCGCAGTGGAACGCCCGCCGGCCGTCGCGCGTGGTGCTGCTTGGAGGCGGCGCCGACGGCGAGGCCACCGAGGCCGAGATCGCACGCGTCGCCCTGCTGGCCGGCGGGCTGGACGCGCATGTGCCGCTGCAACTCGAAGGACGATCGCGCGACACTTTGCAGAACCTGCGCAATGCGCGCGAATTGCTGCGCACAGGGGCCCAGCGCCTGATGGCCGCGGTGGCCCCGGCCGTGGATGCAGCCCCGGGCGCATTGCCGCGCGTCACCCTGCTCACCAACCGCTACCACCTGGCGCGTTGCGCCCTGTTTGCCCGTCAGCTGGGTCTGGACTGGGAACTGTGCGCCGCCGAGCCGCGCCTACCGCTGGGTCCGCGCACCCTGTTACGCCTGGCCGGCGAAGCCGCCTATGTCTGCTGGTCCGACATCGGCACGCGCTGGGCGCGCCTGATCCGCAACCAGCGGATGCTGGCGCGGGTGACCTGAAACCCGACCCGGGCGGGGCTGGTCGAAGCTCAGCCCGCTGTCCTGGCCGATGGCACGGCCGCGATCTGTTTCTTCAATTCGGCGAGCGCCGCCGCGATGGGGGCGTCGCCGTCGAGGACGTCGCCGGCGTTGCTGCCAGCCTCGCCTTCGCCGTCGCCGCGCAGATGGCCAGGCAACAGTGCTTCGGTGTAGTCGGCATGGCCGCCGTTGACGGCGTTGGTGGCCGGATGCAGCACCACGTCCGGCCCGATGCCGCGCGCCTGGATGGATTTGCCGTTGGGCGTGTAGTAACGCGCGGTCGTCAATTTGATCGAGTCGCCGTTGTCCAGTGGCAGCAGGGTCTGCACCGAACCCTTGCCGAAGGTGCGGCTGCCGACGACGCGCGCGCGATGGTTGTCTGCCAGCGCGCCGGCCAGCACCTCGGCGGCGCTGGCCGATCCCGCATCGACCAGCACCACCAGCGGTGCCTTGAGCAGGCGATCACCGGGCGTCGCGCGGAATTCGCTGTCGCTCATCGCCAGCCGTCCACGGGTGCTGACGATTCTGCCGCTGTCGAGCAGGTCGTCGGCGATCTGTACCGCCGAGGTCAGCAATCCCCCCGGGTTGCTGCGCAGGTCCAGCACCAGGCCCGACAGGTGCCTGCCCGGCGCGGTGGTCGCGGCCTGGGCCTGCAGCGCGTCCAGCTGGCGCTCGAAATCGGCCGCGGTGTCGGCCTGGAATGCGGCCACGCGCACGTATCCATAGCCGGGTTCCAGCATGCGGCTGCGCACGCTGGCGATCCGTATGGTCTCGCGCTGCAGGGTCACGTCGAAGGGCTTGGGCAGGCCGACGCGAACCAGGGTCAGCATGACCTTGCTCCCGGGAGGGCCGCGCAGTGGTCCCTGGGAATCGTCATCCTCGCCGGACACCGGCTTGCCGTTGACCGCGGTGATGATGTCGCCCGAGCGGATGCCGGCGCGCGCGGCCGGGGTGTCGTCGATCGCCGACACGATCTTGATGGTGCCGTCGGGCTGCAACTGCACCTCGACGCCGATGCCGGCATACGCGCCCTGGGTTTCCTCGTCGAAGGCCTGCGCATCGCTCTTGACCAGGTACGCACTGTGCGGATCCAGGTCGCCCAGCAGGCCCTTGACCGCCGACTGCATGAGTTTCCGGTCGTCGACCGGATCGACGTAGGCCTGCCTGACGGTGTTGTACACACTGACGTACCGCCTGATTTCATCGAGCGGCACCTTGCTGGTCGCCGTGGCGGCGGCGTCGGGATCGTCGCTGGATGCGACCGTGGCCGGTGCGTCCGGCGGCACGCCCTGGCTGTAGGCAGGCGACAGCGGCACGATGAGGAACAGCGCAATCCACGGGCGCAAACGCATGCTGGTACTCCGGGGCAAAGGGGCGTTGGACCGAATGTCGGGCGTCGGGTTCATCGGATCATGCTGGCACGGGCGCATCGCCGCCGTGACCGCGGACCGCCTCGATCGTGGCTGCGATCAACTCAGTTTCTCTGCAGCCAGCCCATCGGATCGACCGGCTGGCCGTTGCGGCGCAACTCGAAGTACAGCCCCGGCTTGTCCTGGCCACCGGAATTGCCGACGCTGGCGACCGCGTCGCCACGCTGGATGCTGTCGCCGACATCGCGCAGCAAGGCTTCGTTGTGGGCATACAGGCTCATGTTGCCGTTGCCGTGGTCGATGATCAGGATCAGGCCGTAGCCTTTCATCCAGTCGGCGAACACCACCCGCCCGTTGGCGACGGCCTTGACCGGCGTGCCGAGCGACGCGGCGATCAGCACGCCCTGGCTGGTGCCGCCATCGGGCAGGGCGCCGCCGAACCGTGCGAGCAGCGTTCCGGTCACCGGCCAGCTCAGCCCGCCGACATGCAGCGGCGCGGCATTGGCGATCACCGGTGCCGGGGGCCGCGGCCGCATGCGCGGACCAGGCGTGCTGCTGGCGGCAGAAGCCGCATCGCGCGCGGCCCGCGCCGCAGCCGCCTTGCGCTGCGCTTCACGTGCGGCGGCGGCACGGAGTTGCGCCAGCAGCTGTTCCAGCCCGCGGGCGTCGCGGCTCAGTGCCTGCTCGCGATCGGCACGGTCGCGATAACGCTGGTCCAGTTCCGCCACCGCCGCCACCTGCGCGGCGCGATCGCGCTGCAGCTGCGCCAGCTGCATGCGCTGGGCGACTTTGGTCTGCGCCAGTTGGCTGCGTGTCTGCGTGATCTGCTGCTCCACCGCGTCGAGCGCCTGCAACTGGCTGGTGAGATCCGCGATGCGCCGGGCGCGGTCGCGCTGCAGATAGCGATGCAGGGTCAGCGTGCGGCTGGCGTCGGCGACACGATCCTGCGCAAGCAGCAACTGCAACGGTGCCGACACCGGGACGGCATAAGCCGCACGCAGCAGGCCGGCAAGTTCCTGCCGTTGCCCGCCGAGCGTCGATTGCAGGAGCTGCCGACGCTGTTGCAGGTCCTGCAGCGATGACTGCTGCCGCGCCAGCTGCACTTCGGTGTCGTTGAGTGCACGGCCCGAATGGCCCAGCTGTACGTCGGCACTGCGCAGCTGGCGCGAGGCATCGCTGCGCTGTCCCGCGATCTGCTGGCGCTGCGACGCGACATCCTTGATTTCGCGCTGGATGCGCTCGAGCTTGCGTTGCGCCTCGCGGCTGCTCTGCGCGCTCGCGCAGCCGATGGCCAGCACCAGCAGCGTTGCGATCCCGGCGTAGCGGCGCTGCATCAATCCGTTTCGAACAGGCTGCGCCCGCTCATTTCGGCGGGCTTTGCCAGGCCCAGCAGATCCAGCAATGTCGGCGCGACGTCGCGCAGCGAGCCGCCGTCGCGCAACCGCGCATCGCGCTCGCCGACGTAGACCAGCGGCACCGGCCCGACCGTGTGCGCGGTGTGCGGCTGACCGGTGACCGGGTCGCGCATCATCTCGACATTGCCGTGGTCGGCGGTGATCAGCATCGCGCCCGCGGCAGCCAACACCGCATCGGTGACGGCGCCGATCGCGAGGTCGACGGCTTCCGTCGCCTGGATCGCCGCCGCCAGGTCGCCGGTGTGCCCGACCATGTCCGGGTTGGCGATGTTGCAGATGATCGCGTCGAAACGGCCGCCGCCGATCGCCTCGACCAGCCGCGCCGACAATTCCGGCAGGCTCATCTGCGGCTGCAGGTCGTA
>JAQGOI010000205.1 GCA_028293685.1 Lysobacteraceae bacterium
CACCGTCGCTTCGGCACCACGGGTCTGTTGCCGACATTGATCAGCGATGATGCAGGGCGAATGCGTGCAGCACTCGCCGCAGTACGCGAGGCGATCGCACAGGGCGTACCAGGTGTGCTTGGCATCCATCTGGAAGGTCCGTACCTCGCACCTGCGCGCAAGGGCGCGCACGACGAAGCGATGTTCCGCGTGCCGGACGAAGACGACATTGCGACCTTGTCCGCACCGGGCGCTGGCTGCACCGTCTTGACGCTGGCACCCGAACGCGTGCCGACGGACACCTTGCGTTTGCTGGCCTCGCGTGGCGTGATCCTCTGCGCAGGCCACAGCGCCGCGACCTACGAACAGGCACGCGCGGGGCTCGAAGCGGGCGTGCGCGGTTTCACCCATCTGTACAACGCCATGTCCCCGCTGCAGGGCCGCGAACCGGGCATGGTCGGCGCCGCGCTGGAAGATCGCGACAGCTGGTGCGGGATCATCGTCGATGGCCACCACGTGCATCCGGCCAGCGTGCGAGTCGCGCTGGCGGCCAAGCCGCGCGGCAAGGTGTTCCTGGTCACCGACGCGATGCCACTGGTCGGCGCGGCGCAGCCGACGTTTGTGCTTTACGGCGAGACGATCACGGCCGTCGATGGCGTCTGCCGCAACGCCGCCGGAGCATTGGCGGGATCCGCGCTGGACATGGCCACGGCTGTCCGCAACGCCGTGCGCATGGTCGGGTTGCCGCTCGACGAAGCGGTGCGAATGGCATCGACGTATCCGGCGGAATTTCTGGGGTTGAACGACACCGTTGGCCGCATAGCGCCGGGCTTGCGCGCCGACCTTGTCGCCCTGGATGCCGACCTCCAGGTGCAGTCGACCTGGATCGGTGGTTCGCTGGATGCGCGCTGATCCCGTGCAGGAACGCGTCGATCCGTTGCCGCGTGCACCTGCGACAGCGAGCGTGCAACCGCCTCGTTTCGTTTCGGTCGATGTCCTGCGCGGGCTCACCGTGGCCGCGATGTTGCTGGTCAATACGCCGGGCGACTGGAATCATGTCTATGCGCCGCTGCTCCATTCGGAATGGAACGGTTGCACGCCCACCGACCTGATCTTCCCCATGTTCCTGTTCGTCGCTGGCGTATCGATCTCGCTTGGCGTCGTGTCGCGCGTCGAGCGTGGTGCGAATGTCCGGGCAACGCGGCAGGCCGTGTTGTTGCGCGCTGCGCGCATCGTCGGACTGGGCCTGTTGCTGAACCTGTGCGCGTGGTGGTTGCTCGACAAGGCGTACTTCCGGCCTTGGGGCGTGCTGCAGCGCATCGGCCTGTGCGTCGCCTGCGCCGCGGTGCTTGCGATCCACACGCGCGGGCGAACGCAATGGATGGTGATCTTCGGATTGCTGTTCGGATACTGGGGTTTGTTGGCGTGGGGCGGCAGCTATGCGCCGTTCGTCAATCTCGCCAGTCGGATCGATACGGCACTCCTCGGTCCGCTGGTCTACGAGTTCGATGCGACAACGGGACGCGGCCATGACCCGGAGGGTTTGCTCAGCACGATCCCGGCGATCGCCACGACTCTTCTCGGTCTGCGCGCCGGTGATTGGTTGCGGCGACGACAGGTCAAACGCTTGCTCCCTGCCGGCATCGCCGCGCTGGTCGCCGGTGCGCTGTGGGGCCAGGTCCTGCCGATCAACAAGAACCTCTGGACCTCGTCCTATGTGCTGTGGACCGGCGGCTGGTCGATGCTGGCGCTGGCGATCTGTCACACGCTGGTCGACCGGCGCGGTTGGCCAGCGCTGGGGCGGACCTTCGGTGTCAACGCGATCGCCGCCTACGCAGGCTCGGGACTGATGTATTTCGTGCTTGCCGCGATCGGCTGGTGGGAGCCGATCTACCGGGTCGGATTCGCGGACTGGATGACGCCGCGGTTTGGCCCCCTCGTCCCTTCGCTGACGTTCGCACTGGCCTTCGTGCTGGCGTGGTGGCTGATCGCCCGGGCGCTGGCCCGACGTGGCTGGTTCCTGAGAATCTGAGATGCAGGCTCCGCCAGCTGTGCACATTGGCGTCCAGCCGCACCGGCGCCCGGTTTTCGTCGGGAAGCCACTGATTCGGAAAGGAATATTTGCAAGCCGATCAGCGGACCCGCATAATGCGCGGCCCGGTTCGCCGGGTGTGTGACCCGTAATATCAGGACCCTGTCGCGAACTCCCATGGAAATTCATGGGGATCAACGACTTACGACCGGCAAGGGCAGGACGGAAAGTGTGCTGCTTCCATGAGAATGGAGGCCACCGCCTCAGCCAGTGACAGAAACGACAAGGACTCTCCCGCAATGCCCAAGATCAAGACCAATCGGGCGGCGGCCAAGCGCTTCCGGAAGACCGCTTCCGGCAAGTTCAAGTGCGGCCACGCCAACAAGAGTCACATCCTCACCAAGAAAGCGACCAAGCGGAAACGCAACCTGCGGCAGACGAACCACGTCCGCCCCGAGGACGCGGGACGTCTGAATCGCATGCTTCCGTACTTGTGAGGAGATAGGAAATGGCACGAGTCAAACGTGGTGTACAGGCGCGTCGGCGCCACAAGAAAGTCCTCAAGCAGGCGAAGGGCTACTACCATGCCCGCCGCAAGGTGTTCCGGGTCGCCAAGCAGGCGGTCACGAAGGCCCTGCAGTACGCCTACATCGGTCGCAAGCAGCGCAAGCGCCAGTTCCGTTCGCTGTGGATCGCGCGTATCAACGCCGCGGCCCGCATCAACGGCATCAGCTACAGCCGCTTCATGAATGGCTTGATGAAAGCCGGAGTCACCCTGGACCGCAAGGTGCTCGCCGACATCGCCGTGCATGATGCGGTGGGTTTTGCGGCGCTGGCTGAAACGGCAAAAGGCGCGCTCGCAGCGTAAGGTTTGTTCCAGCCATGGCGCGCAGGTCGCGCGTGGCCGGACAATGCAGTACACGCATGGGGAAGGGCGCAAGTCCTTCCCCATTGTTTTTTGCGGGCTGTCCTAACGATGACGCAGGAATTGCTGGCGCATGAGCGGAATTGAAATCCTGGTGTCACAGGCGCTGGCCGATATCGCGTCGGCCGAATCGCCCGATGCGCTCGAAACCCTGCGGGTTGCCCTGCTCGGCAAGCACGGCAGTGTCACCGCGCAACTCAAGGCGCTTGGAACACTCCCGGCCGACCAGCGCAAGGCCGCCGGCGAAGCCATCAATCAGGCTCGCGACGCGATCGTCGAAGCGCTCTCGACCCGCAAGGGTGGATTGGACGACGCGGCTCTCGACAAGCGCCTGGCCACGGAGACCATCGACGTTACATTGCCGGGCCGCAATGGCGAGCGTGGCGGCCTGCATCCGGTCAGCCGCACGCTGGAACGCATTGCCGCGATCTTCGGGCGCCTTGGCTACGCATTGGCCGACGGACCCGAAATCGAAGACGACTGGCACAACTTCGAAGCCTTGAACTTCCCGCCGCACCACCCCGCGCGGGCGATGCACGACACGTTCTACGTCGCCGATGAGAACAGCGGCGACCGTCATCTGCTGCGGACGCACACATCGGGTGTGCAGATACGCTACATGCAGGATCTCATTGCGGCAGGACGCCAGCCGCCGTTGCGGATGATCGCCGCCGGCAAGGTCTACCGCAGCGACAGCGACCAGACGCACACGCCGATGTTCCACCAGGTCGAAGGGCTGCTGGTCGACGAGCACGCGAGTTTCTCGGATTTGAAGGGCACGCTGACGGAATTCGTCCGCGCGTTTTTCGAGCGCGATTTCGCCATGCGATTCCGACCCAGTTATTTTCCTTTCACTGAACCCTCGGCGGAAGTCGACATCGCCTGGCAGCAACCCGATGGCTCGACGCGCTGGCTAGAGGTACTCGGCTGCGGCATGGTCCATCCCACCGTGCTGCGCAACGTCGGCATCGACCCGGAGCGCTACACGGGCTTTGCGTTCGGGCTGGGCGTTGAGCGCTTTGCAATGCTGCGCTATGGCGTGGACGACCTGCGCAGCTTCTTCGACAACGATGTGCGGTTCCTTCGCCAGTTCGCCTGATCGTAGGCTGGGCTGACAAGCCCAGCATGACCACCATGACGCTGGGCTTGTCTGCCCAGCCTACGGAAGCGCCATGAAATTCTCGGAAAACTGGCTGCGCCAGCATGTCAAGACGACCGCAACGCGCGACGAACTCGCAGCGACACTGACCGCGATCGGTCTGGAAGTCGAGGACATGACCGTGATCGGCGAAGCGCTCGATGGCGTCGTCGTTGCCCGCATCGTCGAATGCGCGAAACATCCCGAAGCCGATCGTCTGCAGGTATGCCAGGTCGATGCAGGACGCGGCGAGTTGCTGCAGATCGTCTGCGGCGCACCCAACGCACGCGCGGGTCTGTGCGCGCCGCTTGCGCTGGTTGGCGCGCAGGTCGGCGAAATCACCATCAGGGCAGCGAAACTGCGTGGCGTCGAGTCCAACGGCATGTTGTGCTCGGCCAAAGAGCTTGGCTTGGACATCGATGCATCGGGATTGCTGGAGCTGTCCGCCGACGCGCCCGTGGGTACGCCACTGGCTGATTACCTTGGCCTGCCCGATGCCAGCATCGAGCTGAAGCTCACGCCAAATCGGGCCGATTGCTTCAGCGTGCGCGGCATCGCCTACGACGTGGCGGCGGCATGCGCAGGCGAAGTGATTCCATTCGATGCGACACCGATGCCGGCGCTGGGTGCGGCGACCCTGGTGGTATCGCTGGACGCAGGAGCCTGTGCGCCGCGTTATGTCGGCCGGGTGATCGAAGGCGTCGATGCGACATGTCGCACGCCGGTATGGATGGCCGAGCGGCTGCGGCGCAGCGGCGTGCGTCCCGTGAGCCTGCTGGTCGATGTCACGCAGTATGTGATGCTCGAGCTCGGCCAACCGATGCACGCCTATGATCGCGATCTGCTGCATGGGCCGATCGGCGTCCGCGCCGCGCGCGCTGGCGAGTCGCTCAAGTTGCTCGACGGTCGGGATGTGCAGGTCGACCCGCAGTTCCTGGTGATCACGGACGCCGATCGCGCGATCGGCCTGGCGGGCATCATGGGTGGTTCCGACACGCGCGTGACAGGCGCAACGCGAAACGTGTTCCTCGAGGCTGCCCACTTTGCGCCGGCCGCCATCATCGGCCGTGGCCGCAAGCTGGGGCTGCATACGGATGCCGGTCACCGCTTCGAGCGGGGCGTCGACCCCGAGCTGCCGCGCGTGGCGATGGAGACGGCGACGCGACTGATCGTGGAATTGGCTGGAGGCACGTCCGGTCCGGTGACGGAAGCCGCATTGCCCGAACATCTTCCCAAGGCAAAAAGCATCGCGTTGCGTCGCGCGCGGCTGGCGCGCGTGCTCGGGACCACCATCGCCGACGGCGACGTGGTCCGGATACTGCGGGCTCTCGGCCTGCGCGTGGATGTCACCGATGGCGGCTGGCAGGTGACTACGCCGCCGCGCCGCTTCGACCTGGCCATCGAGGAGGACCTGATCGAGGAAGTCGCGCGCATTCACGGCTATGACGCGATCCCGGCCACGCTTCCTGCCGGGTCCACCAGTCTGGCGCCCGACACCGAAACCCGGGTCCACGAAGCGACGGCGCGCGGCCACCTCGCCGCACGCGACTATCTTGAAGCCATCAATTACGCATTCGTGGATGCCGCGTTGCTGCGCCGCTGGCATGCCGAGGATGCCGCCGTGGAATTGGCCAATCCGCTGAGCGCGGAACTGGGCGTGATGCGCACGCGTTTGCTGCCAGGGCTGGTGGATGCGCTTTCGCGCAACACATCGCGTCAGCAGGCACGCGTGCGCTTGTTTGAAACGGGCAAGGTGTTCTCTGTAGCCGGCGCTCGGGCGCCGATCGAGACATTGCGCGTGGCCGCAGTCGCAACGGGCGATGCCGCCGCCGAACAATGGGGTGTGCCGGCGCGCACGGTCGACTTCCACGACATCAAAGGCGACCTCGACAGCCTTGCCGCGCTGTCCGGCGCGAGCCTGACCTATCAAGCGTCGCAGGCGCCGTGGGCGCACCCTGGGCGCTCTGCCGACGTGTTCCGCGAGGGACGCCAGCTCGGCTGGATCGGCCAGCTGCATCCGCGCCTGCAACAGGCACTCGGAGTGGGGACGAGTGTCATCGCCTTTGAAGTCGATCTGGAGCCCTTGCTGCAACGTGCGTTGCCCAGGGCTGCGCCGCTTTCGCGCTTCCCGTCCGTCCGCCGCGACCTCGCGTTCGTCGTCGCGGATGACGTGCTCTGGGAGCGGGTGTCGGCAAGCGTCAAAGCCGCGGCGGGCCCCTGTCTGCGGGACCTGCGGCTGTTCGACCGCTACACCTCGACGGGGGTGGAAACGGGATTCAAGAGTCTCGCTATGGGCTTGATTCTGCAGGATGAATCACGCACCCTGACCGACCGCGATGTGGACGCGGTGGTGGCTGATGTCACGGCTGCGCTGCAACGCGATCACGGCGCCCGCATGCGTGAGTGAATGGGCGGCGACTTACCAATGGCTGATCGTTTACAGGGGAACGATATGGCTCTGACCAAGGCGGAAATGGCCGAGCGTCTCTACGACGATGTCGGACTCAACAAGCGCGAGGCGAAAGAGTTCGTCGACGCGTTTTTCAATGCGCTGCGTGAAGCGCTCGAAGCCGGGCGCCAGGTCAAGCTGTCCGGCTTTGGAAATTTCGACCTGCGACGCAAGAACCAGCGCCCCGGTCGCAATCCCAAGACCGGCGAGGAAATTCCGATCTCCGCACGCACGGTGGTGACCTTCCGCCCGGGTCAGAAGCTGAAGGAGCGTGTCGAAGCGTTCGCCGGGGCTACCCATGCTTGATCCGGGCAGCAACCGTGAACTGCCGGCGATCCCGGCCAAACGGTACTTCACCATCGGCGAGGTCAGCGAACTGTGCGATGTCAAACCGCATGTGCTGCGTTATTGGGAAACCGAATTCCCTTCGCTCAATCCAGTGAAGCGTCGAGGCAATCGCCGCTATTACCAGCGCCATGACGTGCTGATGGTACGCCAGATCCGCGGGTTGCTTTACGAACAGGGCTACACCATCGGCGGTGCGCGGCTGCGGCTGGAAGGCGAGGACGCCAAGCAGGAATCGGCCCTCAGTTCGCAGATCGTGAGGCAGGTGCGGATGGAGCTTGAGGAAGTCCTGCAGCTGCTGCGCAGGTAAAGCCCGTGGGCGTGTTGTCCCTGGCGCGCGCAATGGGGCCATCGAAGCGAATGAGCGCGCGGGCAGTTGCGGGGCACGGCGCGCGGCGGCGCGTTGGGGATCGTCGCAAGCGGATGTCTACGCTGCGCGTTATAATTTCATCCACAGTCGGGGCGTAGCGCAGCCTGGTAGCGCATCTGCCTGGGGGGCAGAGGGTCGTCGGTTCAAATCCGGCCGCCCCGACCATCTCTCTTCACGAACTCCGCCGAGGCTGCCTGCGAGCTCTAGCCGGCAGCCGTCTGGATGGTCCGTGCGCGTTCCAGTTCCGGCCAGCGCGCGAGCAGGGCGGCGCGAATGCCGGTTGCGTCCAGCCCGGCTTCGGCGAGCAGATCCTCGCGGGCGGCGTGATGCTGGAAGGCGTCGGGAAGCCCCAGGTGCAGCATCGGCATGACGATGTTTTCGGCCGCCAGCAGCTCGGCAATTCCAGATCCGGCACCTCCTGCGACGACGTTGTCCTCCAGCGTCACGAAGCCGGTATGGGACGCGGCCAGTTCGAGGATCAGCGCCCGGTCGAGTGGTTTGACGAAGCGCATGTTGACCACCGTCAATCCCAATTCGGTGCCCACCTTTTCAGTGGCCGGCACGAGCGCGCCGAATGCGAGCAGGGCGATGTTCGCGCCGCGTCGACGCAACTCGGCCTTGCCGACGGGCAACGTGTCGAGCGTCGCCTGTACTGCGACACCCGGGCCGGTGCCGCGCGGATAACGGACGGCAGCAGGACCGCGGAACGCGAAGCCGGTGCTCAGCATCTGGCGGCACTCGTTTTCGTCCGATGCCGCCATCACCACCATGTTCGGAACGCAACGCAGATAACTCAGGTCCAGGTTGCCGGCATGCGTGGCGCCGTCGGGGCCGACGACGCCGCCGCGATCGATCGCGAACAGCACGTCGAGTTTCTGGATGGCGACGTCGTGCACCAGCTGGTCGTATCCGCGCTGCAGGAAAGTCGAGTAGATGGCGACTACCGGTTTGGCGCCTTCGCATGCCATGCCCGCCGCAAGCGTCACCGCGTGTTGTTCGGCGATGGCAACGTCGAAGTAACGGTCCGGATATTCCCTGCTGAAACGCACCAGGCCCGAACCTTCGCGCATGGCGGGCGTGATCGCCATCAACGCCGGGTCACTCGCGGCCATGTCGCAGATCCAATCCCCGAACACGTCGGTATAGGTCGGCTTTTTCGCCCCGGATTTGCTGATGACGCCTTCCAGCGGATCGAACGGCGATACGGCGTGATAGCCGATCTGGTCGCCTTCGGCGAGGTCGTAGCCCTTGCCCTTGGTGGTGATGACATGCAGCAGTTGCGGACCCTTGAGGGTCTGCAGGATTTTCAGCGAGGAGACCAGTGCGTTGACGTCATGACCATCGATCGGGCCGGTGTAATGGAAGCCCATTTCCTCGAACAACGTCGATGGGACGAACATGCCTTTCCAGTGTTCTTCCCAGCGGCGGACGAACTTCGCGGTTGGATTGTTCTTGTCGCCGAGCAATTTCTTTCCACCCTCGCGCAATGCGTTGAGCGTGCGGCTGGCGGTCATTCGCCCGAGCATCTTGGTCAGGCCGCCGACGTTTTCCGAGATGGACATGCGGTTGTCGTTGAGGATCACGAGCAGGTTGGGCTCGGGTTCCATGCCGCCTGCATGATTGAGCGCTTCGTACGCCATGCCGGCGGTCATTGCGCCGTCGCCGATGACCGCGACGACCTTGCGATCGTTGCCCGCGTGCGCGTTTGCGATTGCCATGCCAAGCGCGGCTGAAATCGATGTCGACGAATGGCCGACACCGAACGTGTCGTATTGGCTTTCCTCGCGCTTGGGAAATGGCGCGATGCCGCCCTTCTGCTTGACGGTGTGGATGGCGTCGCGACGCCCGGTCAGGATCTTGTGCGGATAACTCTGGTGACCGACATCCCAGACGATGCGGTCGTCCGGCGTCTCGTACAGATAGTGCAGGGCGACGGTGAGTTCGATCACGCCAAGGCCAGCGCCAAAATGGCCGCCGCTGCGGCCCACGGACTCGATCAGGTAGGCGCGTAATTCCTCGGCGATGGCCGGCAGTTCGTTTTCACTGAACTGGCGCAGGTCGGCGGGCGTCTCGACGCGCGCCAGGTGCGGGTACCGCGTGGAATCGATCATCCGGTCATTTTCCCCGCCACCACCGTGACGGGCAAGGAAACTGGCGTTGATCTGCCCGCGATTCGGCTACCGGCCGCGCAGGCGACCGAAGAGACCGGCGGGTTTCACCGGCTCCAACGGCTCCGGTGGGGCGTCCGGCACCAGCTCCGCATAGCCGGTGATCAGGCTGGCATTGATGAAATCGGCGACTTCCTGGAAGGACACGCCACTTGCAGCCGCGACTTCGGCCAGGGTGGCCGGGCCTTTCATCATCGCCGTCGCGATCCGGAAGTGCTTGGGAAATTCGCGCTCGGTCTGCGGCCATTTGCTCAGCTTGTAGCGCGCGGAGGTGTCGAATTCCTGCAGCAGGTGGCCCTTGCCCGCCACCAGGCCGCCAAACCAGTGCAGCCGATTGAGGGACTGCGGCTCGCCAAGTGCGGCGGTCTCGCGCGCCCATGTCGCTGCGTCCACCGGCTGGAAGTCCTCGCGCCCGACCTTTCCTTCGATGTGGCTCGCAAGCGGTTTGAGCGAAGTCGTGGCGAAGTATTGCCTGGCATTGGCGTCGATCAGCAGCGGCTCGTCAGTCGCTCGCCGATAGCGGAATCGTCCGCTCAATGCGCCGGGGGCCAGCCAGTCGGCGAAGACGGGTTCGCGGGCGGGAACGGGGACCGGTGCGGAAGGCGTTGGCGCGGGAGCCGCCGGAGTCGCGTGGGTCACGACCGGCGCTGGCGTCATCGTGGTTGGAGCGAGGGTCCCGGCCTCCACCGAGGCAGGAAGCGTCGGCGCTGGGGCAGGTGGCCGCAATTCCTCGTTGACCGGAAGCGGGTACTCCTCGGGCAGTTGGTCCTGCGGTACCGGTGAGGGCGACATGCCCGAAGGCACTGCGGCCGCTGGCGGCGTGACCACAGCAGCTGGTACCGGGGTCTTTGGTAGCTGTGGCGGGGCAACAGGCGGTGGCGGCGAGGGAGCGACTGGAGCGGCCACGCCACCGCCGACGGCTTGCAGCAGGGCGGTCACGCTCTGCGCGTCGAAAGGGCGGCTGAGATGGAAATCGGTCTGCGTACGGGGGGCGGACGTCAGTCCCACCACCTGCTTGCCGGCAGCGTGCAGACGCAACCAGCTCATCGGCCCGTACATGCTGTCCATGTCGACGATGACCGTGGTCGCGTCCGCATCCGGCACCAGCTGCCATGTGTTCCCCAGGGAATTGTTTGCCTGCTCGAAAGCGGCCTTCAGCGCCGTCTCGGTCGCCGAATCCATGCCAGTAAAACCGAGCGTCGACGCCATGGGCCAATCCGTAGAAGTAGGGCTGCTCGAGTGTAACGAAGTTGCGTGGGGGTTTGCGGCCTGCTCAGCCCGGGCGCTGTTTGCGCTTGGGCAGGTGGCTTTTGAGGAATGCCATCTGGTCGGCGAGGATGTTGCGATTGGACAGGATCAGATGCTCGATCCAGCTGGGACGATAGGGGATGGCGAGCAGCGGCATCGACGCCTGCTGCGGCGTGCGCCCACCTTTGCGCGAGTTGCAGTGGAAACAGGCGGCGACGACGTTTTCCCAGATATCGCGCCCGCCTTTGGACAGCGGGACGACGTGGTCGCGCGTCAATTGCTGCCGGCTGTAGTCGCGGCCGCAATACAGGCACAGGTGTTGATCGCGTGCGAACAGGGCGACGTTGGTCAGCGCCGGCGTCGGATCGAGCGCATGCGCGCGCGCATGGCCACGTGCGGCGACGATCGGATGCAGATCGAGGACGCTCTGCAGGCCGGTATTGCGGGAAGTCCCGCCATGCACGCTCAGGCAGGGGTCGCCCAGCGTCCAGGCCACGGCGCCGCGGACGTACAGGCAGGTCGCATCCTGCCAGCTCATCCAGTCCAGAACCCGGCCGTAGGCATCCAGGGACAACAGGCGGACCGAGTCGAGTCGTGGCTTGTGCAGCAGTGCGCTGTCACCGCTGACAGGCAGGAGTCCGGAAGCCGCGTGGGTTCCGGTTGGGACATCGCGCAGCGTCGCTCTGTCGGTCTCCATCGGAGTTCAACCTTATACCCATTCGCCCACGGTTTGTGTAGCTCAATGCCGCGGATCGAACCGGTGCTCAGGCGTCGAAGCGTTCGGCATCCAGCGCCATCAGCGATCCAGCGCCGCTTTCGATCGCCGCCCTGTGCATCAGCGTCCGTGGCAGCAGCCGGGCGAAATAGAAGCGTGCGGTTTCGCGTTTGGCATCGCTGAAAGCCCGGGATCGCCCTGAGTCAGCGGCCGCCACCACGCTGCGTGCCCACCAGTAGGCGAGTGCGACGTAACCCGAGTAGAAGAGATAGTCGTACGCAGCTGCCCCGACTTCATCGGGATTGGCCGCCGCACGTTGCGCGATCGCCAGCGTGAGCTGCTGCCATTCGGCGGCCTTTTCGCGCAGTGGAGCGATGAATTCCATTGCTTCGTGGTTGTCCGCGTGCTTGTCGCAGAAGTCGGAAATCATCCCGAGCATCACCTTCAGCCCCGCGCCTTGCTGCTGAAGCGTCTTGC
>JAQGOI010000207.1 GCA_028293685.1 Lysobacteraceae bacterium
GGCCGAGCACGTCGCCGAACCGTCGCCATCGACGATGTCGTGCGTTGCCGGGCTGGTGTAGGTCACGACCGCGCCTTCAGGCCCCGTCGCCTCGACTGCGAGGATGTCGTCATGGACATCGATCGAAGGCGGCGTGGTGTCCACGACGGTGACGTCGAAGGTCGTCGCCGTGGCGGCATTGTGGTGCGCGTCGGACGCGTGACAGGTGACCGTCGTGGTACCCAGCGCGAACAACGAGCCTGACATCGGTGTGCAGACGGCTATGCCATTACCGTCGACGAGGTCATGCGTCGCCGGCGCCGTGTAGTTGACCGCAGCGCCCGTGGGGCCCGTCGCTTCGATATCGGCGATCGCGCCATGCGCATCGATCGATGGCGGCGTGGTATCGACCACGGTCACGTCGAAGGCGGTTGCCGTCGCCGCGTTGCCGTGGGCATCCGAGGCGTGGCAGGTGACCACGCTGGTGCCCAGTGAAAAAGTCGAACCAGATACCGGTGCGCAGGTGGCGATGCCGTCGCCATCGACGGTGTCATGCGTTGCAGGCGCGGTATAGGTCACCGCGGCGCCGCTCGCACCGGTTGCCTCGACACCATTGATCGCGGCGTGGGCATCGATCGCGGGTGCTGTCGTGTCCTGCACCGTGACATGGCTATCGGCGAAGCCGCTGTTGCCGGCGGCATCCTTCGCCGTCCAATGGACGGTCGTGCCGCCGACCGGGAAGGTGGCAGGCGCATCGCTCGTGATCGAAACCACGCCGACCGCATCGGTTGCCGTGGCGGTCCCGTACGCGACAACGGTCTGTGTTCCCGTTGCTTCGGCGGTCACGTCGGCGGGCGGAGTGACCACGGGTTTGGTCGTGTCATGGATGGTCAGGTTGAAGTGCGCGGGCACCGCGGCGTTGTTGCGGGCGTCGGTGGCATTGCAGCTCACAGCCGTCGTACCCAGCGCAAACGTGCTGCCGCTGGCGGGGCTGCATGTCGCGATGCCTGAACCATCCACGGCATCCGCCGTGGTTGCGCTGAATGTCGCGCTTGCGCCGCCCGGTCCTGTGGCTTCTGCGCCCAAGGCGCCCGGCACGGTGATGATTGGAGCGGTCGTATCGCGAACCGTTATCTGGAACGCGGCATTGGCGACATTTCCACTGGGGAACCCGGGCCTGACGGACGAGTCGTGCGCGGTGCAAGCAACCGTGCTGATTTTTTGCTGGGTGGGCGGCGCAGCCAGGGCGAACGTGCTGCCCGAAGGCGGTGTGCACGCGATCGGGTAAGGCGCCGCGTCGTCCACGGCATCCTGCGCATACACGCTGTAACTGGCGGACTTGCCGCCGGCGGAATCGGCTTCCAAGGTCATGTCGGCCGGCACGCTGATGACCGGTGCCGTGACGTCGACGACCTGCATCCCACACGTCGCCAGGTCCCACAGGCCTGTACTGTCGGTGGCCTTCAGCTGGAACTGGACGAAGCCATCCTGGCCGGTCGTCAGCGCTGGCGCGTCGAACTGGACCGTGCTGCCGCTTTCGCTTCCCACCGAAATAGCGGGCGAGCCCTGCAACTGAGTCCACTGATAGGTCAGCGGACCTCCATTGGGGTCGAATGAGGCACTGCCGTCGAGCACGACATGTCCATGCTCGTTGACCTGGATCGGACAGGTGAGCTTGGCGAGCGGCGGCAGGTTCCGCGTGATATTGACCGTGACATTGGCCGTTGCCGTCAAGCCTCCGGTCGCCCGATCACGCACTACCAGCTGGAATTGCAAGGTGTAATCCCCGACAGGAACCGGAGCGGGGGCGACAAAGCTGGCGGTGGCGGTGCTCGCCCCCGTCAAGTTGACGGTCAAGCCAGCCGGACCCGCTGTCTTGGTCCACTGATAGACCAATGCATCACCATCGGGGTCGCTCGAAACAGGGGTTCCGCTTGGGCCGGTGCTACGCAGAGCGATCGTGTCGCCGATGTAGGCGATGGCCGGCGTCGAGGATGCAACGGCCACCGGTGGCCTATTGACGTCGATGATGCTGACCGTGCCGGTGTCGGATGCCTGAGCGCCGCCCGGGCACGTGACGGTAAGCCGGAAGGTGAGGGTCGCGCCCGCGCTGGGCACGTCGGGAGTCAAAAACGTCGGATTTTGCGGGTTGCTGGTGTTGAGCGTGACGATTGGCCCGCTCGTCTGGGCCCAGGCACCGGTCGCGCTGTCCGCAGCCAGGCTCTTGTTGATCCCCAGCGTCACCAGCACCCGCGCGTAGCCGCTGCCGGCGTTGTATTCGAGGACGTTGGTCTGGTTCTTGGGGTTGACGTTGAAAGCGCCCGGATTGCATGCCGCAAACGCCGGCGATCCCACCGTCGAGCCTGCGAACAACAGCAGAAAAAGCCCGACGCGGCGCGTAGCCGCGATCTTCAGCGTGTCCATGAAGCCCCCTGTAGATGAAGCCGGCAGCGCCCCAGCGCCCGTGACAGATCGCCCATCCGGTCACGCCGAGTATGTGACGTGCTCTACAGTACGGCTAGCGGCCGGCCCACCGGCCACCATCTGGATGTCCGCCACCGGTCGGCCGGAGGAGCAAACGGCCGTCCCGGTCAGGCCGGACGTCAGCGCTGCAATGCCCGAACCTGAACGACCGTCTCGACGATCAGCCGACGAACGCCCGCGCGTTGCGGAACATCTGCAGCCAGGGTGAGTCGCCTGACCATTCCTGCGGAGCCCAGCTGTAATTGGCAACGCGCAGGGTGCGCTCCGGGTGCGGCATCAGGATCGTGACCCGGCCGTCGTCGGAGGTCAGTCCCGCGACGGCACATTCGGAGCCGTTGGGGTTGGCTGGATAGGTACCGGCAGCGACGCCGTCGCCATCGACATAGCGCAGGGCCACCCTGGCCGACGCCAGGTCCCGGCCATCGAACTGCGCGCGGCCTTCGCCATGCGCCACCGCCACCGGCAACTTCGATCCGGCCATGCCAGCCAGGAACAACGAGGGCGACTGGACCACCTCCAGCAGCGCGAGCCGTGCTTCGTACTGCTCGCTGCGGTTGCGAAGGAATTGCGGCCAATGACCGGCGCCGGGAATGATCGCCTTGAGCTGCGCCAGCATCTGGCAGCCGTTGCAGATGCCCAGCGCGAAGCTGTCGCCGCGTCCGAAGAAGGCTTCGAATGCATCGCGCAACTCGGGGCGCTCGAGGATCGAGGTCGCCCAGCCACGGCCGGCGCCGAGCACATCGCCATAACTGAAACCGCCGCAGGCCACGAACCCGGCGAAATCCTGCAGACGCGCGCGGCCTGCGATCAGGTCGCTCATGTGGACGTCGTAGGCATCGAAGCCGACGCGGTCGAAGGCCACGGCGGTCTCGATCTGGCTGTTGATGCCCTGCTCGCGCAGGATCGCGACTTTCGGACGCGTGCCCGTTGAGATGTACGGAGCCGCGATGTCTTCGGCTGGATCAAACGTGAGCCTGGGCCGCAAGCCCGGCGCATCGAAGCGGCGCATGGCGGCACGTTCATCGTCCGCGCATTGCGGATTGTCGCGCAGCCGCTGCAGCGCGTGCGTTACCGACCACCACGCATCGAATAACGCTTCCCAGCGCCATTCGACCAATGTCGCGCCGTCGGCGCGGACCCGGATCGCTGGTGCGGTGGTCGGTCGCGCGATGCGCTGCGCGCAATCGATCAGGCCGTGGCGGGCGACCATGTCGGCGAACTCCGCGCGGTCCGCGCACGCCACCTGGACGACGGCGCCAAGTTCCTCGTTGAAAAGCGTGCGGAACGGTTGCTGGCCCCAGCCGTCGAGCGAGATGTCCAAGCCCAGGTGCGAGCAGAACGCCATTTCGCACAGGGTCGCAAAGGCGCCGCCGTCGGACCGGTCGTGGTAGGCCAGCAGCAATCCGGCTTCGCGCGCGTCGCGGATCAGTTCAAAAAAAGCGCGCAGTCGCTGCGGATCGTCAAGATCGGGAACGGCTGGTCCGTTGCCTTCGCCACCGAAAGCCGGCAACGCACCGACCTTTCCTGCATGTGGATGGCACTGCGCCAGGATCGATCCACCGAGCCGCTGCTTGCCGGCGCCAAGGCCGATCAGCCAGAGCTCCGTCTCGGGTTCACGCGAGAGCAACGGCGTGAGCTGCTGGCGCGTATCGGTGACCGGCGCAAACGCAGTGACAATCAGCGACACCGGCGATACCGACTTCTGCGAGACCGTGGCGCCATCGCCATTGGGTTGATTCCATTGCGCCTGCATCGACAGCGAATCCTTGCCGACAGGGATACTCAGGTCGAGCTGCGGGCAGAGCTCCATGCCGACGGCCTTGACGGCGTCGAACAGGCGCGCGTCCTCTCCAGGATGACCGGCAGCCGCCATCCAGTTGGCCGACAGCTTGATGCGATCAAGTGACTCGATCGGTGCCGCGCACAGGTTGGTGATGGCTTCGCCGACGGCCATGCGCGCCGCGGCGGCGGCATCGAGCAACGCCAGCGGCGTGCGCTCGCCGATCGCCATCGCCTCGCCGGCATGGCCGTCGAAGCCCGACAGCGTGATCGCGCAATCAGCGACGGGCATCTGCCACGGGCCGACCATCTGGTCGCGCGCGGTGAGTCCGCCCACGGTGCGATCGCCGATGGTGATCAGGAAGGCTTTCGACGCCACGGTCGGGTGCGCCAGCACACGCAGGCCGGCGTCGTGCAGGTCCAGGCCCTGCGTGGCCAGTTCCGGCCAACGCGGCGACGCGGGGTGTTCCGCGTTGCGATGCAGTTTGGGTGGCTTTCCGAACAGAAGGTCCATCGGCAGGTCGATTGGCCACGCCGTTGCGGCGGTATCGACGTTGTCGACCACGGCGCCATGGCCGACGACCAGGCGCTGCGCCTGCGTGGCCGTACCAACGACGGCGAACGGGCAGCGCTCGCGCAGGCAGATCGCGGCGAACTCGGCCACCCGCTCCTGCGGCAGCCCGAGCACGTAGCGTTCCTGCGACTCGTTGCACCACAGCTGCAACGGCGACAGCGACGAATCGTCGCTGGGGATGCGATCCATGTCGATGACGCCACCGACATGCGAGTCGTGCAGCAATTCGGGAATGGCATTGGACAGGCCACCCGCACCGACGTCGTGCACCGAGGCAATCGGATTGTCATCGGCCAGAGCGACGCAACGATCGATCACTTCCTGGCAGCGGCGCTCCATCTCGGGGTTGTCGCGCTGCACGGACGCGAAATCCAGTTCCGAACTGCTGTCGCCCGATGCCACCGAACTGGCGGCACCGCCACCCAGACCAATCAGCATCGCCGGGCCGCCGAGCACGATCACCGCATCGCCGGGCTTGAGCGGGCGCTTGGCGACCATGTCGCGGTCCATCGCACCCAGGCCGCCGGCGAGCATGATCGGCTTGTCGTACGCACGCGTCAGCGCGTCGCCCTCGGCGAGCTCGAAACTGCGGAAATATCCGGTGAGGTTCGGACGACCGAATTCGTTGTTGAACGCCGCGGCACCGAGCGGGCCGTCGAGCATGATGTCCAGCGCCGACGCCATCCGCGGATTCAGCGCGCGTGGCGACTCCCATGGCTGCGGCAAGGACGGAATGCGCAGGTGCGACACGCTGAACCCGGCGAGCCCGGCCTTCGGGCGCCCGCCGCGCCCGGTCGCGCCCTCGTCCCGGATTTCACCGCCGGCGCCAGTCGATGCGCCCGGGAACGGCGCGATCGCCGTGGGGTGGTTGTGGGTTTCGACCTTGATGCAGAAAGCGCCCGACCGCTCGGCCTCGGCGCGGTAGTGCTGCGTCGCCGGATCCGGACGAAAGCGCCGGGTCGCATAACCTTCCACCACGGCGGCGTTGTCGCTGTACGCCGACAGCGTGTGCTGCGGCGTCTGCGCGTGGGTGTACTGGATCATCTTGAACAACGACGCCGGCTGTTCGCGCCCGTCGATCGCCCACGATGCGTTGAATATCTTGTGCCGACAGTGTTCGGAATTGGCCTGCGCGAACATCATCAGCTCGACGTCGGCGGGATCGCGCCCCAGCGCGCCAAAGCGCGCGCGCAGGTACGCGATTTCGTCGTCGGCCAGCGCCAGCCCCAGGCGCGCGTTGGCTGCCTCGAGCTGCGACAGCGCGACGCGCTCCAGCGGCGCTCGATCGGGTGTGGCGAACAGGCCAGCGGCTGCATCGCCATCGCTGAGCAACGACTGCGTCATCGGATCGTGCAGCAGATGGGACAGGGCCGCCTGCAGACGAGGTTCGGTCGGCCAGTGCAGCAGATCGATGCGGGTTCCGCGCTCGACGCGGCGAATCGGCAGCCGTGCGCCGTGCAGCAATTCGGTCGCCTTGCTCGACCACGGTGAAATCGTGCCCAGACGGGGGACGACGAAGCGGCTGACCGCGCCATCGGCCAGTGGCCTGCGCGCGACCCGGGCCTGGAGGATGCGGCACAAGGCGGCGATATCGGGTTCGGCAGCGTCGACAGCATCCACGGTCGGCTGGATCCAGTAGCTGGACCAGGCTTCGACAAGGCTGACTTCCTGATGGATGGCTTGCAGGCGGGCTTCAAGCCGCGCGCGGCTGAATGGCGACAGGGCCGGTTGGCCCTCGAGGACGATCATGTCCGGCGAAACCGTGGGAAACGGCCGCCTATTGTAGCGAAGCCGGCGCGGGGCCGGCTTCGAAAGCGTGGTGCGCTGGCGACTAGAGGCCGCCGGTCGCGGTACTGGCCACCGGCTTCGCACCGCTCGTTGCCATCTTGTCCAGTTCCTGGCGCAGCTGCTCGGGAGGTACGTAACCACCGAGCTGGGTGCCATCGCTGGCCAGGATCATCGGCGTACCGGTCAGGCCCATGCGCTGGCCAAGGCTGTACTGCAGTGTCACCGGGTTCTTGCAGTTGCGTGATGCCACGGGACGATCGTTCTTGGCGTCGGTCAGGGCCTTGCGCGGATCGGCCGAGCACCAGACCGAAACCATTTTCTTGAAGTCGTCGCTGCCGATGCCCATCC
>JAQGOI010000238.1 GCA_028293685.1 Lysobacteraceae bacterium
TCGCGCTGGCACGCACGGTCGAATTCTTCCGGATTCCGCGCGACACGCTGGTCATCTGCCTGGGCAAGAGCACCTATGCGCGCTGCGGCATCATCGTCAACGTGACCCCGCTGGAGCCCGAGTGGGAGGGACACGTCACCCTGGAATTCAGCAACACCACGCCGCTGCCTGCGCGCATCTATGCCAACGAAGGCGTTGCTCAGATGCTGTTCTTCCAGTCCGACGAAGTCTGCGAAACCTCGTACAAGGATCGCGGCGGGAAGTACCAGGGGCAGACGGGCGTGACATTGCCCAAGACCTGAGTGCAATGGGTTATCGCCGTCAGTGCTCGGCGCCACCGGCAATGCGGTGGTCGACATCGACGGACAGCGCGGTGTCCAGCGCAATGCGCAGTGCATTCGCGACGGCTTCCACGGACAGGCTCGGCGTACCTGGATGCAGCGCAATCTGTTCCGGCGCATAGGGGATGTGGATGAATCCTCCGCGAACACCCGGCCGTTGCTGCAGCGCATGCATGAGTCCGTAAAAGACCGAATTGCAGACGTAGGTGCCGGCAGTCTGCGACACCTCCGCCGGAATTCCAGTCGCCTCGATCGCCGCTTGCATCGCCTTGATGGGCAGCGTCGCGAAAAATGCCGCGGGACCACCGGGCACGATCGGCGTGTCGATCGGGCACGCACCCGCGTTGTCGGGGATGCGCGCGTCGATGACATTGATGGCGACACGCTCGATCGACAGGCGGGATCGACCGCCTGCCTGGCCGACGCACAACACCAATGCGGGTTCCATTGCGGTAATGAGCTCGCGCAGCCGTTGCAGCGATGCATCGAATTCCACGGGCAACATGCGGGAAACGACCCGACGGCCGTGGATCGTTTCGCCGTCCAGCGCCCGCACGGCTTCCCAGCTGGGATTGATCGCCTGGCCGTCGAAGGGCTCGAACCCGGTCAATAGAATCGGCGCAGGCGTTTCAGGCATCGCGCATTGTAATTCCGGTGTCGCGGACATCAGCGAAACACGAGCGCGAGCATCAGCGCCACATTGACAACCAGCAGTGCGAGCGCCGTCGGCCATTGCGCGCGAATCACGGCGTACGGATCCTTCAGCTCGAGCAATGCGGCAGGCACGAGGTTGAAGTTGGCGGCCATCGGGGTCAGCAGCGTGCCGCAATAGCCGGTGAGCATGCCGAGCGAACCCAGGATCGCCGGGTCGGCGCCATGCCGATGGATCAGCAATGGCAGGCCGATCCCTGCGGCCATGACGGGGAAGGCCGCAAATGCGTTGCCCATGATCACGGTGAACAACACCATCCCAAGCGCGTAAGCGAGCAGGCATGCAATAGCACTGTCGACCGGAATGATCGACGCGACCAGCGAAGCGATCGCTTCGCCGACGCCGCTCGCGGCAAACACGCCACCCAACGTCGCCAGGACGAGCGGCAGCAATGCGGCCCACCCCATGGCATCGAGCAGCCGACGTCCTTCCGCTGGGGCGACGATGATCGGCTGCCGCGTGATTGCAATCGCGGTCACAGCCGCCACGACGCTTGCCAGTGCCAGGCCGATCAGGGTTGCACTGCCTGCGCCGAGCAATGGACGGGCGCCGACCGCGATGTGCGGGCCGAGTAGGACGGTGACAACCGTCACCAGTGGAATCAACAATGCAGGCACGAACAGCCAGTGCCCGAGCCGTTGTGCCGACAGCTGGCGTTGATCAACGGGCAACTCGGCGATCGGTTCGCGACGCATGCCCATCGCAGCAAATGCGAGCACGATCACGCCGGCACCGGCCAGTTGCGAGGGCACATGATCACCCGCTTTGCTCGCGTCGAGAATCCAGTCGCCGCCCGCCACGAGCAGTCCCAGCACGGACCAGAAACCGGCATGCGTCCAGCGCCGGTGTCGCGCGTTGCACCACGCGGCGTACAGCAGGAAGATGGCCAGAAGCCAATAGAAAATCCCGATATCCAGTACAGGCGTCATCGGTCCGGCGCGTCGACGCGCGTGCGTTGCAGCGCGCGCTGGAACAGCACGATGCGGATGCCGTGGATCACGAATGCAGCGATGGCCGTCGGCAGTGCCCACAAGGCGATCTGCAACGGCTCGAGAACGATGCCGTTCTGCGCATAGAACCCCTGGATCAGCAGCACCGCGCCGATGGCGATGAAGACATCCTCGCCAAAAAACAGGCCCACGTTGTCGGTGGCCGCCGCCATGGCAAGGATGCGCTGGCGCGCGCCTTCGTCGGGAACACCGGATGTTCGTTCCACCGCGGCTTCACTCATCGGCGCCAGGAGTTGACGCACGGTCTGTGCGTGACCGGCGACGTTGGTCAGTCCGATCATGCTCAGCAGCTGTCGCAGCCCGAGGTAACCTATCAGCAACCGCGCCAGCGTCACGCCCTTCAACCGCAGGATCCATGCGTGGACATGCTCGCGTAGACCGGCTCGCTCGAGCGCACCGATCGCCGGCAGTGTCAGCACGAACAGCAGCAGCGCGCGGTTGGAGACGAAGCTTTCGCCCAGCAATCCCAGCAGTTCGCCGAGGGGCTTGCCGGCGAGCACGCCACTGGTCAGCCCTGCGATCACCACCACGATCACCGGATTGAAACGCAGCACGAAGCCAACAACGACGACCGCGATGCCGAGCAGCGGCCAATAGTTCATGGGCGCGGTTCCGGTGGCTGGACCTTGATGCCTTCCGCTTCCAGCGTGGATCTCAGCGCCACGGCAAACGCCGCCGCGTCGGCGCGATCGCCATGCAGGCACAGCGTATCGGCGCGCAACCTGAGAAGACTGCCATCGCGCGCGATGACAACGCCGTCGTGCAGCAGTCCGCGCACCTGATTCAATGCCTTCTCCAGATCGTCGAATACCGCCCCCGGTGTGCCCCGCGGCGCCAGGCGCCCGTCGGCGTCGTAGGCGCGCTCGGCGAACACTTCGTGCGCAACCGCCAGACCGGCGGCCCCTCCGGCATCGGTCAGGCACGACCCGGACAGCCCGTACACGACCAGCGATGGATCGATGGATGCAATCGCCGCGACGATCGCATCGGCAACGGGTCGCTCGCGTGCCGCCAGGTTGTACAGCGCGCCATGCGGTTTGACGTGGCACAACCGCGCGCCGAGTCCGTCGCAGACGGCCGCCAAATCGGCGATCTGACGCGCGACGGACACACGGATCGCGCCCGTCGATAGTGGAAGTTCACGGCGACCGAAGCCAGCGCGGTCCTCGAACGAGGGATGGGCGCCGACCGCCACGCCGTGTCGTATGCACAGGGCTACCGTCTCGCGCATCGACGCCGCATCGCCCGCGTGTCCACCGCAGG
>JAQGOI010000241.1 GCA_028293685.1 Lysobacteraceae bacterium
CTGCTGTCGCGCGACGACAACGGCCTCGTCGAGGCGGTTTTCCAGGATCAGTTTCTTGAACTGCTTCGAACCGGTGACGTTGGTGCGCTCACCGATGTTGATGAAGTTGCTCTGCGGCGTGACAACAAGTGGCTCCAGGCCACTCAGTCGCGTCTGGCGTGCAAGGGTCATGCGGGTGCACCGCCGTCCGGGCCGGTGCGAAAACCCGCTGCAGCACGACGGATGTTCATGCAGCGTCCGCCAGGCATGGAATCCGCCGCGGCGGCAATCCGCGGACCGCTTCCACCAGCGCCGCGATGTGCTCGGGCGTCGTTCCGCAACAGCCGCCGACAAGATTCAGCAGGCCCGCCAGTGCGAATTCGCGCAGCACCGTGGCCATGTCTTCCGGCGTTTCGTCGTAGCCGCCAAATGCGTTGGGCAAGCCGGCGTTGGGATGGGTGCTGATATTGACGTCGGCGACCTGCGCAAGGATGTCGATATGCGGCCGCAGGTCCTTTGCGCCAAGCGCGCAGTTGAGGCCGATCGACAAGGGTCGCGCATGGCGAAGCGAATACCAGAACGCTTCCGCCGTCTGCCCGGACAGGGTGCGGCCGGATGCGTCGGTGATGGTTCCGGAAATCATCACCGGCAGGCGTCCGCCACGTGCCTCGAACACGTCCTCGATCGCGAACAGCGCCGCTTTGGCGTTGAGGGTGTCGAAGATGGTTTCCACCATCAGCACGTCGCTGCCGCCGTCGATCAGTCCGGCTGTTGCTTCGCGGTACGCGGCCGCCAGTTCATCGAAACTGGTGGCGCGAAAGCCGGGCCTGTTGACGTCGGGGCTCAGCGAAGCGGTGCGGCTGGTCGGCCCGAGCACGCCGATCACGAAGCGTGGCTTGTCGGGCGTCATGGCCTGGGCTTCATCGCAGGCCGCGCGCGCCAGCGCGGCTCCTTGCCGGTTCAACTCGCCAACCAGATGTTGCAGGTGGTAATCGGCCAGCGAGATCGAAGTCGAGTTGAACGTGTTGGTTTCGACCAGATCCGCGCCGGCAGCCAGATAGGCCGCATGGATGTCGCTGATCAATTTTGGTTGCGACAACGTCAGCAGGTCGTTGTTGCCGCGCTGGTCATGCCCGCCGCAACCGCAAGCGGGGCCATGCGCGTGGCCATCGGGCGCATGGAGCGCGTCGAAACCCTGGGCGAAGCGCTCGCCGCGATAATCGTCCTCCTGCAGTTCGTGTCGCTGGATCATCGTGCCCATCGCGCCATCGATCACGAGGATCCGCTCGCGCAATGCCGCCTGCAGCGCATCGACCCGGCCGGGATGCAGCCATGGGAGCGTTTTCATGCCTTGGCTCCGATCATCGAAATGACTTCGAAATGTGGTGGTCGCTTTTCCCGCGTGACCGACTCGCAACCGGCGATCGACAGACCGGCCTTTTCGCCGAATTTACGCAGTTCCCTGTCGCTGAAACCCAGGTTGACGTGCCCATAGGCTTCGACTGCGGCGCGATGCTCGTGCTTGGCAAGGCTGCTCAGCAACAGGCGGCCGCCGGGTTTGAGTACCCGCGCCGCCTCGGACACGGCCAGTGCCGGTTTGGCTGCATAGGTCAGCGCATGCATCAGTACGACAAGATCGAAGCTGTCGTCGTCGAAGGGCAGGGCATGCATGTCGCCCTCGCGCACTTCGACGTTGGTGAAGCGTCGCAGCCGTTCCGCGGCCGCCGCCACGACCCGGGCACTGGTGTCGACGCAGACGTAACGCCTGGAATGCGGTGCCAGCAGTTCGGCGAGGACACCGTCGCCAGAAGCGATGTCAAGCACGTCACCTGGCTTGAGCAACGGCAGCGCCGTGCGTGCCAGCGCCTCCCATGTGCGGCCCGGAGAATAGTGGCGTTCCATGTCGCCAGCGACCGAGTCGGCCCAGTTCTGGTCCGTCGCCCGCATCGCCAGCACTCCCGGCACGCGCTCGGCGTCCTGGCGCAACAGCGGATCGTTGCTGCCGCTGCTGATCGACTGCCACAACGCGCGCTGGGTCGGATCGAGTGTGGCCTCGTCGAAGCGGTAGTAGGCCGAGACGCCGGCCCTGCGGTCGCGTACCAGCCCGGCGTCCTTCAGCTTGGCCAGATGGGTGGACACGCGCGGCTGCGCGAGCCGGGTGATCGACGACAGCTCGGCGACCGTGAGTTCCTCGCCTTCCAGCAGGCTCAGCAGGCGGACGCGGGTGGCGTCGGCGAAGACCCGCAGACGGCTCGACCAGCCTTCGAGATCCATAAATATCTTTCCATCGCGATCCAGCGATAAGTGTCGTCCGCATGGCAGGTCCGGTCAAGCCGGCCGTCGGAAGCAGGCGCACAAGTCGCTTTCCAATGGCCCGCGGTGGCATGGCGGTGTGCGAACAGGCGCGTGCGAACCGGCAACGCGGCCGCGTCAAGTCGCGGCGCGTTTACAATTGTCGATCCAGTTTTAGTGCGAGGTGCCGGCGTGGATTTCAGCTTCACCGATGAGCAGTTGCTGCTCCAGGATGTGGCGCGCCGCATCGCGCAGGAAAAAATCGCGCCCAGTGCCGAACATTTCGACAAGACCGGGGATTTTCCGCTGGACAACATCCGGCTGCTCGGAGAGAACGGGCTGATGGGCATCGAGGTGCCGGCTGACTATGGCGGCGCCGGCATGGATCCGATCGCCTACGTGCTGGCGATGATCGAAATCGCTGCGGCCGACGCCGCTCATTCGACCATCATGTCGGTCAACAACTCGCTGTTCTGCAATGGCATCCTCACCCACGGCACCGAAGCGCAGAAGCAGCAGTACGTGCGCCCGATCGCCGAGGGCACCGAAATCGGGGCGTTCGCGTTGACAGAGCCGCAGTCAGGGTCGGACGCCACGGCCATGCGCTGCCGTGCCATCAGGCAGCCCGACGGCAATTTCCTGATCAACGGCAAAAAAAGCTGGATCACCTCCGGACCGGTCGCGCGATACCTTGTGCTGTTCGCGATGACCGACCCGGACAAGGGCGCACGCGGGATCACCGCGTTCCTGGTGGACGCCAATCGCGACGGTTTCCACCGCGGCAAGACCGAGCCGAAGCTCGGGATTCGTGCTTCGGCGACGTGCGAGATCGAGTTCACCGATTACGTCGCGCGCGCCGAAGACGTGCTCGGCGAGGAGGGCCACGGTTTCAAGATCGCCATGGGTGTGCTCGATGCCGGACGCATCGGCATTGCATCGCAGGCGATCGGTATCGGACGCGCCGCCTATGAAGCCACGCTGGTGTACGTGCGCGAGCGCAAGGCATTCGGACAGCCGATCGGTGCTTTCCAGATGACGCAGGCGAAGATCGCCGACATGAAATGCAAGCTCGACGCCTCGTTGCTGCTGACGCTGCGTGCGGCGTGGTTGAAAGGCCAGGGCCGGCGCTTCACGACCGAGGCGGCCGTGGCGAAGCTCACCGCGTCGGAAGCTGCCATGTGGATTGCCCACCAGGCCGTGCAGATCCACGGCGGCATGGGCTACTCCAAGGAAATGCCCCTGGAGCGCTATTTCCGCGACGCCAAGATCACCGAGATCTACGAAGGCACCAGCGAGATCCAGCGCCTGGTGATCGCCCGCCAGGAAACGGGGCTTCGTTGATTTTTCCGCCGGTGCCCAGACCGGATTCCCACTCCGCCATCGACCGACTTCCCCAATGAGCGCAACCACGAAATCTTCCGCCATCGCCGTCGCCAGCGAGACTGCCGCGCCTGCGTCGGCGCACCTGGACCGGATCTTCGAGGCACTGCGAAGTCGCGTGCCGATGGAGCAACAGGCTCAAGCCGAGGCATTTGCCAAAGCCTTCTACCGGCGCATGAGCGCCGAGGAATATGCGCTCCACGGTCCCGATGCGTGGGCGGCGCTGGCGGCTGAATTCCTCGACCTGGCACGTCGGTGCAAACCGGGCGCGACGGAGGTCCGCGTGTTCAACGCGAACCTGAAACAGCACGGCCTGGAATCGCCGCATACGATGATCCAGATCGTCAACGACGACATGCCATTCCTGGTCGACTCGGTGACGATGGCGCTGGCCGACCTCGGCATTGGCGTGCACGTCCTCGGCCACCCCGTGGTGCGTTTCGAGCGCGATGCGGCGGGCAACATCACCTCGATCGGCCAGGGGGCGGCGGAGTCGCTCATCCACCTTGAAATCGATCGGCAGGCGGCCGAAGCGATGCCTGCGATCGAGCAGGCCATTCGTCACGTGCTGGCGGATGTCCGCATGATTTTCGTCGACTGGAACGCGATGCGGGCAAAGATGCTCCAGATCGCCGACGAACTCCCGTCCCGGAAAATGCCGGTGCCCGAAGCCGGCCGGCTTGAGGCGCAGGCATTCCTGCGCTGGGCCGCTGACAATCACTTCACGTACCTGGGATTTCGGGAATACGAAGTCGTCGAGCGCGACGGCCAGTCGGTCCTGTGTCCGGTCGAGAGTTCCGGGCTTGGACTGCTGCGCGCACGGGATGCACGCACGCCGCGCCAGCTGAGCTCGCTGGCAGCGCACTACATGCCGCAATCGGGATCCGTCGACGCCCTGATCCTTACCAAGACCAATTCACGTGCAACGGTGCATCGTCCGGGTTACATGGATTACATCGGGGTGCTGAAATTCGACGAGGATGGCAAGCCCGTCGCCGAACAACGCTTCCTCGGCCTCTACACGTCCAGCGCCTACAGCCGTCGCCCGTGGGAGATCCCGCTGATCCGTGAGCGTCACAATTACGTGATGCAGATGTCGGGCCTGGCGCCGGAAGGACACAGCGGCAAGGCACTGCGGCACATCCTGGAAACGCTGCCGCGCGACGAGCTCTTCCAGTCATCGGAGGAAGAACTACTCAATACCAGCCTCGGCATCCTCGGGCTGCAGGAGCGCATTCGCAGCAAGTTGTTCCTGCGCCGCGATCGCTATGGCCGATTCTTTTCGGCGCTTGTCTACATTCCGCGTGATCGCTTCAACACCGAGATCCGCAACCGCATCGAAGCCATGCTCAAGCAGGCGTTGCACGGCGCCAGCGTCGACACGACGGTCCAGGTAGGCGAATCGCCACTGGCGCAGTTGCACATCATCGTGCGGCCCGAGAGCGGCGAGGCAGGCCAGGTCGACATCGCTGCACTGGAAGGCGAGCTCGCCGAGATCGTGCGCAACCGCCACGACGACCTGCGCGAGGAACTGCTGACCCGGCATGGCGAAGAACAGGGGTTGAGGCTCGCCAGTCGTTACGGCCGGGCGTTGCCTACGGCATACATGGAACAGATCACACCGGCAATGGCCGCTGCCGATGTCGAATACCTGTCGCAGCTGTCCGATGCCGACGACCTTCGCATCAGCCTGTACCGGCGTAGTGACGGTTGCGTGCGCCTGAAGTTCTACCACTGGAAGAACGACATTCCGTTGTCGGATGTATTGCCGATGATGGAAAACATGGGGCTTCGGGTGATTTCCGAACATCCTTATCGGATCGAGCCCGGCAACGACGTCGCCTATATCCAGGATTTCGAAGTCGAGACCGGCACACCCGATCTGGACATAGAGAACCTCGGCGGAAACTTCGAGGAAGCCTTCGCGCAATTGTGGCGGGGACAAGCCGAGAACGACGGATTCAACCGCCTGATCCTCGGGGCGGGCCTGTCGTGGCGGCAGGTCGCAATGCTGCGTGCCTACAGCAAGTACCTGCAGCAGGTCGGTGTTCCGTTTTCCCAGGTGTATGTCGAGACGACCTTTTCGCGCTATCCGTTGCTGGCGCGGCTTTTGGTCGAGATGTTCGAAGCACGCTTCGATCCGGCCACCGGCACGGAGGCGACAACGGAAGTCAGTGAGGGCATGCAGCGGCTGCAGCGCCAGTTCGAGGCCCTCACTGTTGGCGATACCGCAGCGACGACCACCGTGCAGCCGGTCATCGAAGCGCGGTCGGGAACACGCGAACGCCAGATCGAGACCACTCGGGCGGCGCTGCTGGGTCTGCTCGATCGTGTTTCCAGCCTGGATGAAGACCGCATCGTGCGCAGCTTCATCAGCGTGATCGATGCGACCCTGCGCACCAGCTACTACCTCAACGTGATGGATGTGCCACGCGCCGATGGCGGCCCGCGGGATTACGTCAGCTACAAGCTCGACTCGGCGCTGGTTCCCGACCTGCCAAAACCGCGGCCCTATCGGGAAATCTTCGTCTACGGCGCGCGTGTGGAAGGCGTGCACCTGCGGTTCGGGCCGGTCGCACGCGGCGGCCTGCGCTGGTCGGACCGCCGCGAGGATTTCCGCACGGAAGTCCTTGGCCTGGCGAAAGCGCAGATGGTGAAGAACACGGTCATCGTGCCGGTCGGCTCGAAGGGTGGGTTCTTCTGCAAGCAGCTGCCCAATCCCGCGCTCGATCGCGATGCGTGGTTTGCCGAAGGCGTCGCCTGCTACCAGCGGTTCATCAACGCATTGCTCGATATCACCGACAACCTGGTCGGCGGCAAGGTCGTTCATCCGGACCACGTCGTCCGTCACGACGGCGACGATCCGTATCTGGTCGTTGCCGCCGACAAGGGCACGGCGACTTTCTCCGATATCGCCAACGCGATTTCGCGCGCCCATGGATATTGGCTGGACGATGCGTTCGCATCCGGCGGCTCGGTCGGATACGACCACAAGGCCATGGGCATCACCGCGAAGGGTGCGTGGGAATCGGTCATGCGCCACTTCCGTGCGATGGGTCGCGATTGCCAGACCCAGGATTTCACGGTTGTCGGAATCGGTGACATGTCCGGTGACGTCTTCGGCAACGGCATGCTGTTGTCGCCGCACATCAAGTTGCTGGCGGCATTCGACCATCGCCATGTCTTCCTCGACCCGACACCAGACATCGCTGCTTCGTTCGCCGAGCGCAACCGCCTGTTCCAGCTGCCGCGATCGTCGTGGGACGATTACAACCACGCGTTGATCAGCAAGGGCGGTGGCGTTTATCCGCGATCGCTGAAGTCCATACCGTTGACGCCCGAGGTAAAACTGGCGCTCGGCATCGATGCGGAGGTGACCGCGCTCAGCCCAGCCGACCTGATGAGTGCGATCCTGACATCGCCGGTCGACCTGTTCTGGAACGGCGGTATCGGCACTTACGTCAAGTCTGCAGGCGAGAGCCATCTGGACGTCGGCGATCGTGCCAACAACGCGTTGCGCGTCGATGGGCATGCGCTGCGTTGCAAGGTCGTGGGCGAGGGCGGCAATCTCGGATTCACCCAGCTGGGCCGGATCGAGGCGGCGCAGAACGGCGTGCTCCTCAATACCGACTTCATCGACAATTCGGCTGGTGTCGATACGTCGGACCATGAGGTCAACATCAAGATCCTCCTCAACGGCGAAGTGCAGAAGAATGCGCTGACCTACGAGGCGCGCAACACGCTGCTGGCGTCGATGACCGACGAAGTGGCTGCGCTGGTGCTCAACGACAATTACCGCCAGAACCAGGCGATCAGCCTGATGGAGCGGATGAGCCTGACGCGGCTGGGCTCGAAGCAGCATTTCATCCGGACGCTGGAGTCGCAGGGGCTGCTGGATCGCCAGATCGAATTCCTGCCGTCGGACGCCGAAATCGCCGAGCGCAAGGCGCGAGGTGTTGGCCTCACGCGTCCGGAACTGGCCGTGTTGTTGTCGTACTCCAAGCTCGTCGCCTACCAGCAGCTGCTGACTTCGGATGTCCCGGAAGATCCGTATCTTTCGAAGGAGCTGAGCCGGTATTTCCCGGAGCCGCTGCAGGCGAAATACACCGATGCGATGGAACAGCACCGGCTCAAGCGCGAAATCATCGCCACGGCGGTCACCAACTCGACCATCAACCGCATGGGTGCGACGTTCCTGCTGCGGATGCAGGAAGATACCGGGCGCACGGTGGGCGAGGTTGCGAAGGCGTTCACGATCACGCGCGAAACGCTCGATGCGCGCGTGCTCTGGGCGCAGATCGATGCACTCGATGGCGCGGTCGCCGAATCGGTACAGATCGATGCGCTGCAGGTCATCTGGTCGCTGCAGCGCTCGTTCACGCGCTGGCTGCTGTCGCGGCCGGGCACGATCCCGGACATCGCGACCGCCGTCGACCGGTATCACGATGGATTCCGCGAAATACGCGCTGGCGAGAATATCCTGCCGCCATCGCAACGTCCCGCCTACGATGCCAGCCTGCGCGAATGGAATACGCGAGGGGTACCCGAAGAACTTGGTGCACAGCTGGCTGCGCTTCCGTACCTGGAGCCGTGCTGCGACATCATCGAACTGGCGCGTGAGCGGTCGATGTCGCCGATCGCGGTCGCCAAGGTGCACTTCAGGCTGGGCGATGCGTTGAACCTGCCATGGCTCCAGGCCCAGATCGACGCCTTGCCGGTGGAGGGACGCTGGCACGCGGTGGCGCGTGGCGTGTTGCGCGACGAACTGGCGACCCAGCAGCGCGCGCTGGTGCAGCAGGTGCTTGCCATGCCCGGCGATTCCCCCGATGTGCAGGTACGCCACTGGCTTGATCGCGACGATGCATCGCTGCGGTTCACGCTGGCGATGCTGGCGGAACTGGCGGCACAGAAGACGCTGGATTACCCCACCGCATCGGTTGCCGTGCAGCGCCTGTCGCAACTGGCATCGCGCGGCTGAGGTCGGCTGAGTCCGGGTTGCGAACGCACCCCGGACCCCGCATGCGGCCGGGCTGACATTGCAGGGTATCCTCGCCCGATCAGCCGGAGCATTCGATGAGTCAGCCCCGCATTGCCTTGCTTGCAAGCCCAACCGAGGAAGCCCGCGCCGCACTGGCGCTGCTGGCGGCACGCCACGGCGAGCACGCGCCGTCGGAAGCCGATGTCGTGGTCGCCTTGGGCGGCGATGGTTTCATGCTGCAGACGTTGCACCGGCATGCCGCTGCCGGCGTGCCGGTGTACGGGATGAAACTGGGCAGTATCGGTTTCCTGATGAACCACTACGATCCCGACGGCCTGCTCGAGCGCATCGCTGCCGCCGAGCCCGCGGTCCTGCGTCCGCTGGAAATGCAGGCACTGACCGAGTCGGGCGCGACGGTCGGCTCGCTGGCCTACAACGAAGTGTCGTTGCTGCGACAGACCCGGCAGGCGGCGCACCTGGCGATCGAACTCAATGGCAAGCCGCGCCTGGAGGAGTTGATCTGCGATGGCGTCATGGTCGCCACCCCAGCAGGCAGCACGGCCTACAATTTTTCGGCGCACGGGCCGATCCTGCCGTTGGGATCGAGCATCATCGCCTTGACGCCCATCGCCGCTTTCAGGCCGCGTCGCTGGCGCGGAGCGCTGCTCAAGTCCGCGACCGAAGTGCGTTTCCGCGTGCTCGATCCCTACAAGCGGCCGGTCAGCGCCACCGCCGATTCGCATGAGGTCCGCGATGTCGTCGAGGTCACGATCCGGGAATCCAGGGATCTGACCGTAACGTTGCTGTTCGACCCCGAGCACAACCTCGAGGAACGCATCCTCAGCGAACAGTTCGTGGTGTGACCTCTGGATCGATACGCGACATGCCAAAGGCTGCGGCCCGCGGTGGGGGCAATCGCATTCGTCGCAGCCGTGATTTTCGGACGGCAGTTGCTGCAACGGATCGAGCAGACGCAGGGGAACCAACGCCGGCAACCGCGAAGGGGAGCCACCGCCTGCCGGAGTGCTGGTTCAGGCCAAGCGCGTTCGTGTCGCTTTCGTCCGGGAGTGAAGGGCTACTCACAGGTCGGTCGCTGCTTCTTGCCAGTCGCGACGAGTTTGGTTGACTTCAACCCCGGGAGGCAACGCGCAGCTGAAGTTGATCCGGTCGCCGAAGTAACCTCCGGACTCTGCGGCACGGAAATACAGAAAGTCCCTGCCGCCCACTGGCAAGGCCAAGGACTTCGAGAAATAGGTCGGGTTGAACAACCGGTCGGTGGTGACCATGGTGCAGTTCACGGTCGTATCCGCTCCGCTGCGATTGGTGAAGCTCACCGCCGCCAATTCAGTGCCGGGGCCAAATTCTGAATCCTCGATTTGCGCCTGCATAGAACAAGTGACGAAGGTGAGGGTACTGCTTATGTTCGCAATCCCGGTTGT
>JAQGOI010000268.1 GCA_028293685.1 Lysobacteraceae bacterium
GTTCTGCATGCGGCCGTCGATCTGCCGGGCGAACACCGCCAGCAGCAGGCTGATGCCGATACCCAGCCACAGGCAGGCGTTGCCGATCAGCTTGGCACCCGCGTGGAGCCGCGCGCGTCGGGCGGCGGTGGCGGCGTCGTACTGGAGCTGGCCAGGTGACTGCGTGGTTCCGATCCATTCCTCGATCACCTCGGCCATCTGCGCTGGAGTGACGATCGTGGATTGCAGGATGCCGTCCAGGCTTGCGCCACGCATCACGTTGCGGATCCAGCCGAGCTCCACGTCCTGTTTCTGCAGGAAGTTGTCAAGCGCGAACGCCGGCGTGCTGACGTCGACGATCCCGCCGCGGCGCCAGAACGACTGCACCCGCAATCCTTCGGCCAACGCACGGTAGTCGATGTATTGGCGATGCCACTGCCGCTGCGCTGCAATGCCGCTGACGATGATCCCTGCGGTGAAGAACAACAGGAACAGGTACAGCATTACGTCCTGGTTGGTGACGTCGGCATACAGGATGAATGAAAACCCCATCAGCGCGGCAAGCACATAGGTGATCAGCAATACCCTTGCGACGCGCCGCTGGTAGATCGTCGCCAGCCAGTCGGCTACCTTGAACAGGCGTTCGATGGGACAGGTGGCATCCTCAAGCAAGGGATCGTCAGGCCGCGAGCCGATCTGGCTGCTGTACTGCAGCCAGTCGCAGTCGAACTCGCAGTGCCGCTGGAACATCTGGTCGAAGGCGGACGGCAACGTCGCGTGCACGACGATGTCCTGATCGCAGGTCAGCCAACGCGGCGCCGCCGCCGGGTCATCGTTGCCGTCCTGCCGCCGCGCCTGGATGTGGTGGACGATGGTCTCTTCGCCCAGCCCGAGCGAGCCGAGCGCCGCGCGGCGGCGATCGATCGGGGTCGGCATGGTACCGAGCAGGTGGAAGTCCACCACCTGCGCCGTGCCGCCAAGCAGATCCGAGGGTCGGCCGTCCCACAAGGCCAGCAGGATGTGGCAATGGCTGGATATGAAGATGCCCGCCTGTGCGTATTGCACGTCACGCATAGGCCCCGGTTTTGACACCGCTGCCGTATCGTTGCCGGGCACGACAGACAGCACGACACACTGCGCGCGCTGCCGTTGTGCCTCGAACCGCTCGAGCGCCGCCTGATGCGTGAAGTCATCCCGATACGACTCCGCAGACATCGGCAGCGGCGCCACGACACGCAGGCCCAGATCAAGTGCAACCTGCGCCACGAGCTGGTCGCTGCCTTCCGCCAGCGAAGACAACACGCTGATGGGCAAGCCCGGATACCGCGCATGCAGATCGGCGAAAAACGTCTCCACCTGCGCCTGCAATTGCGGGAGATCCGTCTCCCGCAGGTTGCGGTGACCAGTCACGCCGACGACCAGGGTGCTGGCGAGCAGCGGCATCGGGCGCTGCCTCAAACGGGAAGGTTCTTGATACCAGGGTCGCAGGGAATGGTCGTGTTGGCGGTGGTGTCGGTGACCGTTACCTTGTAGCTGCCGTCGAGCACACCGGAGCAGCTGTCATTGACCACGCGCGTTCGCGGCGCGTTGCCATGGGTACTGAGCTGACCGGTCGGATCGTTCTGGAAGGTGATTGTCGAAAACTGGTAGCGCGGGTCGGCCGTTGACACGAAGCCCACCGTCACGGCCGCGTTGCCGCCACCGATTCCATACGTGACCGAGCCGTTGTTGGCTGGTTGATTGCCACCAACGTACTTGTAGCTGTAGGGCGCACCGTTCGCGCCCGACACGTTGCTCCAGCCATCACCGTTGGTTGAGGAATTGCGAACGTCCAGCATCACGCTGGTCGGATTGTTGGCAGGCATTGTTATTGCTCCTCAGTCGATCGACACGTCGGGCAACGGGTATTCGCCCGTTGTGCTGCAGGCGCCCGCCGGTTCAATGCGGGCACCGAAACCATCACGATCCGCTCGGCGCTCTTGAATGGGGTCAGCGGCACGTAACCGGCCTCGACCAGGCGTGCGAGATATCCCGCGGCTTCGTCATTGCGTCGCTGGACCTGGAGCACGCGCACGAGAAGATCGAGCCGGCCGAACGCCGGTGGATCGCCAAGCCCATCGCGCAAAAGCCGCTCCGACGCCGACCACGCCGCCCTTGCCGTGTCCGGATGATCCAATGCCTGCTCCGTCCGTCCCTGCAGGTAGCGCATCTGCGCGAGAAGGCCGCGAAGGTCGTCGTTGGGCTTGAGCGCCCAAGCCGGTGCCAACTCCGCGTCCACCCGCTGCAGAAGAGGCAGCGCTTCGGTGGATGCATCGCGTTCCAGCGCCAGTTGCGCACGCAGCAACTGGCTGTCTGCCAATGACCGCAGGAAGCGTTCGTCGCCGCGTTCGGCGGCATGCGCCGCCGTCAGCCGCCGCTCCGCGTCCAACGCATCGCGATCGGCACCGACTGGATCCGTGCGCTGCGTGAGTTTCGCCTGCCACAGATGGCAGACCCCGGTGAGTTGTTGCCAGTCGAGATTGCGCCGGTCCTGCGCGGCCAGTGTCTCGGCCAGGCGCGTTGCCTCGTCCAGGTTGCGTCGGGCGTCGTCGGTCCTTCCACGGAACGCCTGGGCCTGCGCCAACAGCACGCGCGCATCGAGCCAGTCTTTTTTCCAGATCGCATTGTCCGGTTCGGCCTTGCGATTTTGCGACAGTGCGGCCAGCTGTTCTTCAAAGCGCGCTTGCGCCTCGGACAATCGCCCATCCTCCAGCGCGAGCGAGCCCAGCCACGAGGCCGCCGTCGCTGCTTCGTCGCGCAGGGACGTGTCCTGCGGATGCGTCTTCATCCAGCTGCGATACAACGCCAGCTCGGCGCGGAACGCCTGTTCGGCTTGCCTGTTGCGGCCGCGGCTCTGGTCCAGCACGGCGAGGTTGTGATGGCCGTAGGCGACTTCGCGTTGCCATTCGAAACGATTGGGATCCATCGCCGCCAGCCGCAGCGCGCTGTCCCGATAGCGCCGCAGCCACGTCTGCGCGTCGTTGAACAAACCCTTGCGCCAGAACACCAGGCCGATCCAGTACTCCGCCTGTGCGCGATCGAACAATCGCTGGCCGTTACCGGGTTGGCGCTCGAGCAGTGCGCTGCTGCGCGCGTATGCCTCCCGGAACGCCGCCAGCGCACGGTCGTGTTTGCCTTCGTCCAGCCGCACCTGGCCGATGCCGGTGAGCGAGCGGGCCTGGTCTTCCAGGGCGCGATCGCTCAGGTCGCGCGGCTGCAATGTCGCGAAGTACCGCGTGGCCTTGTCATCGACCGCGCTCATCAGGTCCAGCCGGCCGACCGTCTCCAGCTTTTCGCGCAAGTCGCCCAGCATGAAACCGAGGATGTCTTCGGCCTGGGCCTGCCGGCGCTGGGCGTCATTGCGCGCGATGTACGCCGTCGCGGCCAGACCGAAGGCCACCACCATGGCCAGGACCGCGCCGACGGTGATCGCCAGAAGCCTGCGATGCCGGCGCTGCGCTTCACGGCGCGCGAGGGTGTCGTAGCTCACGCCCAGCAAACCGGCGACCAGGCGCAGGAACGCGCGCTCGCGGCCATCGCCTTCACGCCGCGCGTCTGCGGCCAGCGGCTCCCTGGCGACGCCGTCGGCTCCCGGAGCGGTCAGCGGGCGTGGGAAGCACGAAGCCTCCATCTCGCTCGAACCGGGCTTGCCATCGACGATGAAACACGCGATCCGGTCACTGCGACCCAACGCCTGGAAGGCCTCGATTTCACCGTGGACCCAACGCGACTGGGCCGCGGCCGGCGAGCAGATGACGATCAGTGCAGCCGACTCTGCCAATGCGGCCCTGATCGTCGCACCCAGGTCTCCGGACGTCGGCAACTCGTCGCGATCGCGGAAGACCGTCCCGAGGCGGACACCGATCGGGCCATCTGGACCCTGCGTGCCCACCAGCGAGGCAGGAACCCGAAACCCTTCCAGCCGCCGGTGCAGCCACTGCGCCCAGAGCGCGTCTGCATGGCTGTAGCTGAGAAATGCCGCGTAACGCATGGCATTTCCATGATCCGGGACTGATGGCAACGGCAGCATCGATAACGAACGGCCACCGGTGGGGCGATCGAGCCTACGGTCGAGCTGCGACGGCCGGCCAGAGGGGGCTGAGTGCGCTCGTCTTCACGGACCCGGCCTACGCGCCCCGCACGCGCAGGGTCAACCCCTTGAGGAAATTGCGCAGCATCTGGTCGCCGCACAAGCGGAAGTTCTTGTGCCCCGGCTGGCGAAACAGTGCGGACAACTCTGGCCTCGAGACCGGGAAACCAGCGTCCTCGAAGCACTGATGCATGTCCACGTCCTTGAGCTCGAACGCGACACGCAGTTTCTTGAGGACCAGATTGTTGGTGATGCGCTTTTCCACCGGTCGCGGCGGCAGGCTCGGATCCCTGCCGCGGTAATGGACGACCAGTCCGTCGAGGAAATGCGCGAGGACGCGATCGCTGCATTCGGCATAGGTCGGATCGTCATCCTTTCTCAGGAATGCCTGCACGTTTTCCTTGTCGATGGCGAAATCCGAATCGGCCAGCCTGGTGATCTCCACGACCTTGACGTCGCTGAGGTCGAGCATGTAACGGATGCTGCGCAGTACATCGTTGTTGATCATTGCCGTTCCGTTGAAAAACAGATTGCGAAAAGGACGAGGCATTGCCTCAGCACTTCTCGTACTTCCAGTTGCGGCGCTTGCCGTCGGCCATCCATTCGATCGCCTGCAGCAGGCGCTTCTGGCGTGTTTCCTCGCGCTTGGCCTGGGTGATCCACTCCACGTACTCGCGCTGCTGGCCCGGGGGAAAGCGTTCAAACGTCGCCCCGGCCTTTGCGTTTTTCCGGAGCGCGGCAGCAAGGTCCGCTGGCACGACCAACGGTCTTGGCCTCGCGGTCCTGCGCGCGGCCGTCGTCTTGACTCCGTCCTCGTTGAGCTTCATCGCCTTGCGGATATCCGCGACCAGCTGTTTCTTCGGCGGCAGGTCGGCCAGCGCGGTCAGCTTCCCGTAGCTGCCCATACCGTCGCGGGCCTGGTCCGCGCCTACGACCAGTGCATGTTTCCAGTAGCCAAATGACGCGTGCTGCTTGAACGCCGCCATGCCGCACAGGATGCCGCCCGCATACACGAAGCTGGGCACACTCCATTTCATTGTTTCCTCGACATCGGGACAAGCTTCGTGGACGACATCGCGCATGTACGCCAGGACCGGTCGCGCGAACTCCGCCTGGCGCGCGATGTAGGCGTCGATGCGTGGGTCGCGCCGCGTCATGCCTGTCGCTTGCCGGAATGGACCGGCGTCATGGTGTCCGATGCCCCACGGGGGCGTCCAGGTCAGGAATGTGCGACGCCTGCGCCTTCAGCCAAGCGAAGGCATCGTCGTGCGTCGCGAACACTTCGCTATGCAATCCGAAGTTGTGCCCGGCAAGCACGCCGAAGCGCTCGTGGTCGATGAGCTCTGGCCGCACGACCAGCGCGCAATGGATCCGGCCACGTGCGGCCCCGGCCCAGGCGCGAACCATCTGGTGGCGCGCCGCAATGCTCGGGGAAGCAAACCCCACCAGATCCCTGCCATCGATCAGGCAACGATCGTGCGACAGCACGACGGCCTGCTCGATGACCGACGTCACCTGTCTGACAACCGCATCGAACCCCGCCTTGCCGGAGATCCGATACGCCGCAATGCCGTCGACGACGTCGAGCGGGGTTGTTGTCAGTGAATCCGTCATGCCGATGCCGTTGCGTCCTGCTGCCCGCTCCCCGCGACACGAGCGCCGGCGAACGATGGGCCTGGTGGTGACCGCTGCTAGGGTAACGCCGGAATCGCCAGGTTGCGGTCCTTGTCGCCCGTCGCGCCGGTGCGCAGGTTGGCGGGGATATGCCCGACATCGCTCACCGCGATGACCTTGACGCGACCGTCGGCCTCGATGCGGATCTGGGTGATGCTGGCATGGCCGACCGACAGCTCCAGCCACGCAGTCGTGTCGACGCCCAGCGCACGCGTGACCAGGTAACGGATCACGTTGCCGTGGCAGACGAACAATTCATTGCGCTCGGCACCCGATGCCGGTCGGAAGTACGTGGCGAATACCCTGTCGAGCTGGGCCTTGCACGCCGCAAGATCGGCCGGCTTCTCGTCCTTCATGATCTCGGTCCGGCGCGTGGGCGGCGTGCACTCTGCCAGGTCGTCGATGATGTCGAAACGACGTCCAGGAAAATCCATGCCGATGACAGCCGCGGTATCGCGCGCACGCTGCATCGGGCTGGCGTACAACGCGTCGAACCGGAACGGCAATGCCGCCAGCCGTGCACCCACCAGATGCGCCTGCGCTACGCCGAGTGGCGACAGCCCGGGGCCCTGTCGCATATCGATGGATGGATCAGGCAGGTAATTGCCATGGCGCACCAGGACAATGGTTCGCGCTGCCGGCGCCGGCGTGTCAGCGGCCTGCGCGGAAGAGACCAGGAACAGGCACAGCAGGGCGCACAGGATTCTTTTCATGAGGCGAGTATTCGGCACAAACCGCGAGCAGCCAAGCGCTGCTTCGAAGGCTCAGGGCTGCGTCGTCCCGGAAGCCTGAGCATGAGGCCCGGGCGCTGCCGACTGCATCCGGGAAAGCAACTGTTGCAGCACGTGGATATCGGCAGGTTTGACCA
>JAQGOI010000276.1 GCA_028293685.1 Lysobacteraceae bacterium
AAAAGGCGATCTCGGTGAAGCTCAGCCGTTCGCTTCCGTACGTCATCAGCGAACCGGAATGCAGAAGCGGATAGCGCCCCAGCAACAGCACCGTGAGGCTGGCCATGAAGCCCAGGAGCGTGGTACCGAGAACCCCCAGACGGAATGCGGCGAGCAACAGGGGCAACAGGATCAGCACGAATGGGTCCGACGTCCACAGCACCGAGCAAACGCACACCAGGATGGTCAAGACCGCGATCAAAGCGAGTTCGCGGCGGCGCCTGGGCGTCAGTAGGCGGGCTAGGCGTTCGCGCGTGGCGGCAAGCACCAACGGGAGCAACACCACCATCCCGAATGCGTTGCCCACCCACCAGGCCTTGGCGGCGTCGAGGTAGTCGGCGCCCAGGTTTCGATGGGCAATCCACGCACCCAGCGAAACGCCCACAAGCGGCGCGATGAACACCGTGATGAGCATCAGTCGGCCGAGCTTGGGCAACTCCTGCAACGCCGATCCGTCTTCCCCGAGCCCGCGCAGCAGTGCGTAGGCAATGCCCAGTTCCAGCAGGCGCGCTGCGCTGAGCTGGACTGCGGTCGGCCATGCTCGCCCGGCGACGGCCTGCACAATCGTCATGGCTATGACGCCAAGCAGCAGATAAAGGCCGGCCTGGATCGCGCGCGGCCGTCGACGCAGCATCACGCCCAGCAACAGTGCGCCACCCATGCGCAACGACGAGACGTTGTCCGTTTGCCAGGAAAACAAGGTCGTGCTGGCGCTGAGCGCAAAAAACGCAACGGCGGTCAGTACGGCCGCCGGGAGTTCCTGCTGCAATTGCTGCCGCCAGCCAATTGACTCGACCATCCAACGCTCCCAACCCGGGCGGCCGCGGACATCCCGCTGGCGACCACCGCCGGGAACTGCACCCCTGCCATCGGAATTATGCGCTCAGCGACAGGACCAACCATGGCGGCGTGTGCGCCATTCACGCTTCGATGAAGCGCACGCGCCGGGTGATGGAGCACACCGGTTCATACCCAATCGTGCCGGCGGCTGAAGCCACCGCCTCGACCGGCAGGCCCTCCCCCCACAGCACGACGCGGTCGCCGGGTTGGGCGGCAGGATGGCCACGCAGGTCGATGGTCATCAGGTCCATTGACACGCGGCCGATGATCTGCGCCTGCGCCGAGCCAATCAGTACCGGCGTTCCGGCGGGCACGTGCCGCGGATAGCCGTCGCCGTAGCCAATGGCCGCCACGCCCACCGGCATGTCTTCGGGGCATTCCCAGGTTGCGGAATAACCAATGCGCTCACCCTTGCGGATGCGGTTGACTGCGATCAGCCGTGTTTCCAGCGTCATCGCCGGCCGCAGCCCGAAATCGCCGCCTGTCGTTCCCCCGACGACCGAAATGCCATACAGCGCGCCGCCGGGGCGCACCCAGTCGGCATGCGCATCCGGCCAGCCCAGCACGGCGGCCGAATTCGCCAGCGAACGCGCGCCGGGCAATCCCGCCGTCGCATCTGCAAACACCTGCAGTTGGTGGCGCGTCTGCCGATTGTCGAATTCGTCGGAGCTCGCAAAATGGTTCATCAGCACGACATCGGGATCGACCGCAGGCATTGCGAGCAGGCGCGCGTAAGCGTCGCGGACCTCCTCCGGCGCGAATCCCAGGCGATGCATTCCAGTGTCGATCTTGAGCCAGCAACGGATCGGCCCGACCGCGGACGCCTGTTCCAGCATGTTCAACTGGGTGCCGTGGTGAACCACGGTCTCCACGTTGAGCTGGCGCAACTGCGGGATGTCATCGGCCGCGTCGAATCCCGACAGCAACACGATCGGCTGCGACAGACCGGCCGCGCGCAGTCGCTCGGCATCGCTGAGCGCAGCCACGCCGAATGCATCGGCACCCGACAGCGCCCGTGCGACACGCTCCAGGCCATGGCCGTAGCCGTCCGCCTTGACGACGGCCATCACCCTGCTGCGCGGCGCACGCTGGCGGACCTGCGCCAGGTTATGGCGCAGGGCATCGGTATGGATGGTTGCGGCGGTTGGTCGTGGCATCGGGCAATTCTAGCGGGGGCGCCGCGGCGATATCAGCCCACGATCCAGTCCAGCACGCCGCTGTCATGCCATGACAGATGGTCGTCCGACAGGTCTATTCGAAACTACCCACCGAATCGTGCGCCAGGTTGTCGAAGCGGGTGTATTCGCCGAAGAACTTCAGCTTCAGTGAGCCGGTTGGACCGTTACGCTGCTTGCCGATGATGATTTCGGCCAGCCCCTTGTCCGGCGAATTGTCCTTGTTGTAGTACTCGTCACGGTAAATGAAGACGATCACGTCGGCGTCCTGCTCGATCGCGCCGGACTCGCGCAGGTCGGCCATCACCGGGCGCTTGTCGGTACGCGTTTCCAGCGAACGGTTGAGCTGGGACAAGGCGACGACCGGCACGTTCAATTCCTTGGCGAGCGACTTGAGCGAGCGCGAAATCTCCGAGATCTCGGTTGCGCGGTTCTCGCTGTTTCCCGGAACCGCCATCAGCTGCAGATAGTCGACCACGATCAAGCCAAGGTCATGCTCGCGTTTCAGACGCCTGGCCTTGGCGCGCAGCACCTCGGGCGACAAGGCCGGCGTATCGTCGATGAATATCTTCGATTCACGCAGCATGCGGATGGCGCTGGTCACGCGGCTCCAGTCCTCATCCTCCAGCTGGCCGGTGCGCAGCCGCGTGGCGTTGACGCGGCCGTTGGCTGAAATCAGTCGCAAGGCGAGCTGCGACGACGACATTTCCATCGAAAACACGGCAACGGCTTTCTTGGTCTTGATCGCCGCGTACTCGGCCATGTTCAACGCGAGCGTGGTTTTTCCCATCGCCGGACGCGCGGCGATGATGATCAGGTCGGTGGGTTGCAGCCCAGCGGTCATCTCGTCGAATTCGGTATAGCCCGTGGGCAGCCCGGTGATGCTGCCGCCGCTGGCATGGCGTGTCTGCAGGACGTCGAACGCTTCGATCAGTGCCTTGGTGACAGGCACGAAATCGCTGCGGCCGCGAGCGCCGGCTTCGGCGATCGCGAACACCTGCTGCTCGGCGATGGCGAGGATTTCGTTGCTGTCGCGGCCATCGGGCTGGAAGCCATCATTGACGATCCCGGTGCCGACTTCGATCAGCTGCCGCAGCACGGCCTTGTCGCGAACGATTTCCGCATAGGCCGTGATGTTGGCCGCTGATGGCGTGGTGCTGGCCAACTCAACCAGGTAGGCGCCGCCGGCAACCTGTTCGGCCAGCCCCTGGGATTCGAACCACTCGCCCAGCGTGACGGCGTCATAGGGACGGCTTTTTTCGGCCAGCTCGCGAATGGCGCGATAGATCAGCTGGTGGTCGCGACGGTAGAAATCGCCATCGACCAGCTGGTCGGCGATGCGGTCGTAGGCATCGGGCGCCAGCATCAGGCCGCCGAGTACGGCCTGCTCGGCTTCGATCGACTGTGGTGGGACGCGCAACTGCTCGACGCGATGATCGGCACGGCTGTGGAAAGCCTGGTCGGCCCGAAGCCCCTGGCGTGCGCTCATTGCGGGTGGTACTCCCCATGCCGGATCGACGATGCGATCGGTGTCTTGCAATCGAAGGGCCATCCTAGTCGTCCCCGCGCCGGAGCGTTGCAGATAAGACTGTGGATAAGCGGTGGGCATCGCATGGTTTGCGACTCCCCGCCGTGGTTTTGTTTTAGAACCTCATCCCTCCACCGACTCTCGGCAGTTCAAAGCCGCCCTTTCGGACGAGATCAAAGGCTTTCGCCTTGCGGCGAGTTACTTTTGTTTTGGCAAAAGTAACCTAAACCATTTGCGCCGGACGCACGCCGAAGGCGATGAAGCCGCCTTCGGTTCCCTGCGCTTCTCGCCGGAAAGGGTACGGCGTCCAAACTCGCTGCGCTCAGACATGGGCGCCTTTTCCCCCTTTCCGGCTGCGATGCTCGGCGCGCTTTAAGGCGCAACAGATCAACGGCAACAGCTCGGCAAAAGCACGCATCAGCGAAGCAACAGCAGGAGGAACCGTTGCGTACGTACGCGTGCTTTCAGTGCTTTTGGATGCCGCGTTTGACGTTCTTGCGACTTAAAGGCCGCCGAGCATCGCAGGGCGAAGCGGCCGAAGAGGCGCCCATGTCTGAGCGCAGCGAGTCTGGGCGCCGTGCCGCTTTGACCGAGAAGCGCAGGGCACCGCTGTGGCGCAGCCACGGCGGCGGCTGTCAGGAGCAAACGGTTTTGGTGACTTTTGCCAAGACAAAAGTCACTCGCCCGCAGGGCGAAAGCTCTGCACTTTGCACAAAGACAGGCATCCAACAAAAACGGGCGCCTTGCGGGCGCCCGTCGTTGCAACAAACCGGGAAAGCGACCTACGCCGCTTCAGCCATAACGATCACCTTGACCGGCACTTCGACGTCCGCATGCAGATGCACGAGGACTTCGGTTTCGCCGATGTGGCGGATCGCGCCCTCGCCCATCACGACTTCCGA
>JAQGOI010000313.1 GCA_028293685.1 Lysobacteraceae bacterium
TCGTCGCCCATCAATGCAACCGACTTCACCGTCCGCTGCAGTGGCACGCCGAGCAGCGCGGCCACGTCCTCGCAGGTTTTCTGCGTTGGCGTATCGACCTTGCGCATGGCCTCGTTCGCGGCGGGACGCGCGGGCGGCACGGCGGCCGTCGCCGTTTCGACGTTCGCTGCGTAATCGGACCCGGTCGAGAATGCAATCGCATCCTCGCCCGAATCCGCCAGCACGTGGAACTCCTGCGATGCGTCGCCGCCGATGGCGCCGGAGTCGGCCTGCACCGCGCGGAATTTCAGTCCAAGCCGGGTGAAGATGCGGCTGTAGGCCGCGATCATGTTGCGGTACTCGCGATCCAGGTCCGCATCGTCGATGTGGAAGGAGTACGAATCCTTCATCAGGAATTCGCGCGCGCGCATGATGCCGAAACGCGGCCGGATCTCGTCGCGGAATTTGGTCTGGATCTGGTAGAAATTCACCGGCAGCTGCTTGTAGCTGGCCAGTTCCTGGCGCGCGAAATCGGTGATGACTTCCTCGTGCGTCGGGCCGTAGCAGTACCAGGCGTCCTTGCGGTCCTTGATCTTCAGCAGTTGCCCGCCGAACTTCTGCCAGCGTCCGGTCTCTTCCCATAATTCACGCGGCTGGATCGATGGCATCAGCAATTCGATGGCACCGGCGCGGTCCATCTCCTCGCGCACGACACGTTCAACCTTGCGCAGCACGCGCAGCCCGAGCGGGGACCATGTGTAGATGCCGGCCGCCAGCTTGCGCAGCATGCCGGCCTTGAGCATCAGCTTGTGGCTGACGATCTCGGCGTCGGCTGGCGTTTCCTTGCTGGTGCGTAGGTGGAATTGCGACAGACGCATCGGGACGGCTCGCGCGAGGGGGCCGTCATTCTGCCATGCGCGTCACGCCCGCCTTACGGACGCTCGCCGCGAACCTCGATACCGTCGCGTGGACGTTGCGCGATGCGCTCGTACTTCACGCCTTTCGGCGGCTTGTCCGTCACCTGCAGCACGCCACGCGAATCATGCCAGCGGTAGAGGGCGGGAATGGCGTCGCGCGCGCTGGCAGCGGCGGCCTGTTCGGCACGGGCTTGGCGGGCATGCGCGGCCTCAGCAGTAGGACGCGACCACCACCACGCTCCGGCCGTGCCGATCGCCAGGCCTGCGGCCACCGCCCACAGCGCCCTCATATGACAGGAAGCGTCGCCGTCTGCTTGCAGAACACGTGGATGTCCTTGTTCGCCTGGGTGATTTGCCGTGCCCGTTCGTCGTCGGACATGGGCGCATCGGGCTTGCCGTCGCCATTGGCGTCGAGCCCCACCGGCCCGGCTGTCTTCAGGTGGTCCAGGTTTGCCTGCGCGACGCTGCAGTTGGCGCCCATCGAGACCTTGGGTTTGGCCGGAACATCGGCGGGCGCCGCGGGGGCACCTTCGCGCTCCTGGATGCCACGAGTCTGGAACGTTCCGCGCGGCGGTGGCGCATCGGCGTAGTGGCTGACGCCCTTGGCGTCCTTCCAATGGTAAAAATCGCCGGCATTCGCCAGCGGAGCCAGGCACAGCAGGAGCGCAGCAACCGTTGCCCTGGATGCAATGCGGATGGTCATGGACCTTCTCCAGCGAGCGGAGGGCCGATTGCAGCATCGCGCCAGCCCCTGTGCAAGCCCGCTAAACTCCAACCATGAACGAACACCCCGACGAATACGTCGACGCGGGTATGGGCAGCCGGACCGTGCCGCGCCGGCGCGGCATCTACCTGCTTCCGAACCTGTTCACCACCGGCGGCCTGTTTGGGGGGTTTTACGCCATCATCGCGGCCTCGCAGGGGCGCTTCGAGGCGGCCTGCGTGGCGATCTTCATCGCCGGGATCCTGGATGGGATCGACGGCCGGGTTGCGCGGCTGACCAACACCCAAAGCGATTTCGGCATGCAGTACGACTCGCTGGCCGACCTGGTGAGCTTCGGGATGGCGCCCGCGCTGGTGATGTACTACTGGGCGCTGTCATCGCTGAAGCTCGACGGTATTACCGCGGGCAAGATCGGCTGGCTGACGGCTTTCCTCTACGCCGCCTGTGCGGCGTTGCGCCTGGCCCGCTTCAACAGCCAGGTTGCGCAGGTCGACAAGCGCTGGTTCATCGGCTTGGCAAGTCCCGCAGCGGCGGGACTGATGGCCAGTTTCGTCTGGGTGTGCACGGACCTGGAGTGGCGGGGCGCGCAGCTGCGCTATGTCGCCGTGGCCGTCACGGTCGTGGCCGCATTGCTGATGGTGAGCCGCATCCGCTACAGCAGCTTCAAGGGTGCGCGCGGCCCCAAGGGCGATCGCGTCCCGTTCTATGTCATCGTCCTGGTCATTGCCGTGCTCATCGCGTTGTGGATCGATCCGGCGAAGGTGCTGTTGACGGCCGCGGTGCTGTACGCACTCTCTGGCCCGATCCTCTGGTTGAGGCGGCGCAGCGCGACGCCAACGGTGTCGGGTTGACGGTGATGTGGGATCCGTTCCAGCGTGACGTGCTTGGCGCATTGGGTCTTGCGCCGCTGGTGCTCGCGCCGCCCGTGGTCGCCGATGATCCCCTGTTGCACGCGCTGCTGCGCGCCGCTGGCCGCGATCCGGAAGCGGCCGATCTGGCGCAGGTGCTGCCTACGCTGCCGGCGACGGTGTCGTTACGAAAGAATCCCGGGGCCAAGCGTGCGCTGTGGCCACAACTGCGGCGCTTAAGAGCGGCGTCGCGATGAGCGCGCAGTCGATGCAGGTGGAACGGGCGCCCGGGCGCTTGCGTCCGATGCGCGTCGACGACATCGACGCGGTTCTGGATATCGAATTGCGCGCCTACCTGTTTCCATGGACGCGCGGAATTTTCCAGGACTGTTTGCGGGCGGGGTATGCAGCGTGGGTGCTGGAGAGCGGCGACGGCATCATCGGCTACGGGATGCTCAGCATCGCCGCCGACGAAGCCCATGTGCTCAATGTCTGCACGGCCCCGGAAGTCCAGGGCCAGGGGCATGGCCGCCGCCTGCTGCGGTCGCTGCTGCAGATCGCGCGTGGCCGCGGTGCGCAACGCGTGTTCCTCGAGGTGCGCCCTTCCAACACGGCAGCCATTGCGCTGTACGACGACGAAGGCTTCAACGAAATCGGTCGCCGCCCGCGCTATTACCCCGCAAAAAACGGCCGCGAGGACGCGATCGTGATGGCCAGGGAATTTTTCGTCGACTGACGGTCGTGCTCTTCGTAGGAGCGGCTTACAGCCGCGAGCTTTTCGCGTGGCTCGTTCCTTCAAGGCAACAGCTCGCGGCTGTAAGCCGCTCCTACGAAACGCTCAGAGCTTCGCGCGTTGCTCCGACAGCGCGCGCTGCTGTGCCGTCCAGTCAAGCAACCGCTGGCGCTCCTGTTCGACCACGCTGGCGGGCGCGTTGGCAACGAAGGTCTCGCTGGCAAGCTTGCTGCGTGATTTGGCCAGTTCGCCATCGACGCGCTTGAGTTCCTTGTCCAGGCGCGTGCGCTCGGCACCGAGATCGACGAGGCCTTCCAATGGGATATGAAACTTAAGTTGTCCCAATGGAATCAACATGGAAGGGGGAGATTCTTCGCCCTGATTCAAAACGGTGATCGAGCTAAGTTTCGCAAGAAATTTCAATGTCTCTTGATGCCTGACGATCTGGTATGGGTCGTCGGGTTCGCCTTCGATCACCAGTGGCACAAGCTTTAACGGAGGAATTCCCATTTGACTGCGGAGCGCCCTGATTTGATGAGCCGCGCCCAATGCCCAGTCAAAGTCAGAAGCTGAATTTCGATCACCCCTGCCCGTCGGTTTGGGGTAATCCTGCGTGGAAATTGTCGGCCCAATATTCCCCAGCCTTGGTGCGACTTGCCTCCATAGTTCCTCGGTAACAAATGGAATGAGCGGATGTAACAAGCGCAAGATGTTGTCAAGCACATACAGCAGCGTGTGTTGTGTGCTTTTAGATGCGGCAGGATCATTGCCGTTCAATGCTTGCTTGGCAGCTTCCAGGAAAGAATCGCAATACCAGTGCCAGGTGAATTCGTAAAGCGCATTAGCAGCGAGATCGAAACGATAAAGTTCTTCATTATTTTCGATCCCACGCTCGAAATAACGCGGAATTTCTTCGCACAGAGTCTCAAGCTTTCGCAAAATCCAATGCTCTGCAGGGGTCTGCGGTTGGAGCGGCGCAGTGGCAATGAAGCCCTCCGTGTTCATCAGCACGAACCGCGTCGCGTTCCACAGCTTGTTGCAGAAGTTCTTGTAGCCCTCGGCGCGGCCGAGATCGAATTTGATGTCGCGCCCGTGGCCGGCAAGCGCGGCCATCGTGAAGCGCAGTGCATCGGCACCGAAGGCGGGAATGCCGTCAGGAAATTCGCGACGGGTCGCTTTCTCTATCTTTTCCGCCATCTTCGGCTGCATCAGCCCCGATGTGCGCTTGGCGACCAGATCATCGAGTGTGATGCCGTCGATCAGGTCCAGCGGGTCGAGGATGTTGCCCTTCGACTTGGACATCTTCTGCCCATGCGAATCGCGGACAAGGCCGGTGATGTACACGTCGTGGAACGGGATTTCGCCGACCAGCCGGTCGGTCATCATGATCATCCGCGCCACCCAGAAGAAGATGATGTCGAAGCCGGTGACCAGCACCGATGACGGCACATACCGGTCGAAACCACGCTCCGCCATCAATTTCTCATTTGGCCAGCCCATGGTGCTGAACGGCCACAGCGCCGACGAGAACCAGGTTTCCAGCACATCGTTGTCCTGCGACAACGCAACATCGTCGCCGAGCGCATGTGTCGCGCGGACGTCGGCTTCATCGCACCCGACGTAGATCCGGCCCTGCGCGTCGTACCACGCCGGAATGCGGTGCCCCCACCACAGCTGTCGGCTGATGCACCAGTCCTGGATGTTCTCCATCCAGTGGCGGTAGGTGTTGATCCAGTTGCCGGGAACGAACTTCACCGCGCCGCTTTCGACGAGTTCAAGGCCGTGCGCACCGATCGCATCCATCTTCACGAACCACTGGTCGGTGAGATAGGGCTCGATCACCTGTCCGGTGCGATCGCCGCGAGGCACCTGCAGCTTGTGCGGTTTGGTTTCCACGAGCAGGCCGGCGGCGTCGAGATCGGCGAGCACGACCTTGCGCGCTTCGTAGCGGTCCATGCCGCGATAGTGTTCGGGGACCACGTCGTTGGTTGCCGCATCAGGCGTGAAAATGTTGATCAGCGGCAGCGAATGTCGCTGGCCGACGGCGTAATCGTTGAAGTCATGCGCCGGCGTCACCTTGACCACGCCC
>JAQGOI010000079.1 GCA_028293685.1 Lysobacteraceae bacterium
TGGACACGCCACACGGCGCGGCCCAGGCGGCGGAACTCCCGCTCATTGGCTTCCAGCCGCTGCAGCAGTCGCTGGTACTGCGCCTGCAGTTCGGCGATGGCGGGCTCGGGCGGAAGCGCGCCGCTCATCGCGTGCCTCGTGCCGGCGCGCCGACTGTTTCGGCAGCGTCGAAGACGGCCTGCAACGCTTTGGGAACAAGCGAGCGCACCCGCGATCGGGCCTCATCGGCACGCGCCTGCGCGGCGCGTGCGCCGGCGGCATCGCCGACACCGTTGCGAGCCGCGGCACCAAGGGCGTGCAATGCGGCGGCATGAATCGAATCACCGGCGCGCAGGAGGTTGGCCGCTTCGTTGTACAACGATGCGGCACGCGCCGGGTCATGCGCCGCCAATGCCTGCTGCATTGCCAGTTGCAACCACTGCAGTCGCAGCTCGACGTGGCCCAGGGACGCCGTGGCTTCATCGAGCGCCGGGGCGAGCGTCCCGCCCATGCGTGCGCCTTCCAGTGCGATGCGCAGATGCAGCTCGCGGATGCCGGATCCGGTGGCGACCTGCGAAGCCGCGCGTAATGCCTGCGAGGCCTTGTGCGGGCTGTTGGCCCGCTGCGCCAGTTCGGCCTGCAACAGTTGCGCGATCGCACGCTGCTCGGCCGATGCCTTGGCGACTGCCGGTTGCAGCGCGCTCAACACCTGCTGCGCCTGCCCGTCGGCGTGCGCGGCCAGCAGGGCGTCGACCTGCAGCAATCCGGCGTCGCTCTGTCCCCGTGGATCGTCGCGCCCACGGAACGAATCGGCGGCCTTGCCGGACTGCTCGATCGCCGCCTGCAGATGTCCCTGCTGCAACTCCAGTTCGGCCAGATGGCGGCGACTGACCGCGGCTTCTTCGATCATCTGCTGGCGCCCCGCACTGGCAAGGGAGTGCAGCAGGCGCTGGCGCGCCTGGTTCCAGCGCCCGCGCGCGATGTCGAGCACGCCCAGATCCTGCTCGATGCGGATCTGCCCAGTCTGGTCACCGAGCCTGGCGTATTCACCGGAAGCCTGCTGAAGGTATACCTGCGCATCGTTGTAGTCGCCGAGCTCGAATTGCGCGAAGCCGATATCGTTGAGCGCCTGCGCGCTACCCAGCGGGTCGCCAACCGCCTGCCACCCCTTCAGCGCACGCTGGAATGCCTGCAGGGCACCGGTGAAGTTGCCGCGTTCCTCGGCCAGCAGTCCGAGTTCGTTTTCCACCGCGGCGAGTCCGGCGCGGTCGCCGAGCTGGGCATGCAGCGCGCGCGCCTTGTCGAGATTGCCTGCTGCTTCGTCGAACGCACCGGTCATCGACAGCGCATTGGCCAGGTTGCGCAGGCTGGTGGCCTCGCCGCGGCGGTTGCCGACCGCGTGCCGCAGGACCACCGCCTTGCGGTACTGCTCGGCTGCATCCCGGGTTTGTCCAAGCCGGTCGTAGCCAATGCCAAGCGCATTGACGGTTTCCGCTTCGCCATACAGGTTGCGACTGCGTTTGAACTGGACAAGCGCGCGCACAAGATCGTCGTCGACGGCATGCTGCGCGTCGCCACTGAGGATCGAAAACTTGCCGAGTTCGAACCAGGCCCGGGGATCGTTGCCGTCGCGTTGCGTCAGTGTCTTCAGTTCGGCGATCGCAGTGACGTAATCTCCACCCGCGCCGCGCGCCCGCGCCAGGTCGAGTTGGATGTCGGTGTCGTCGGGTGTCATCGCCGACAGGCCACGCCACTGCTCCACGGCGGTGGGCAGGTCGCCATCGATCACGGCGCGCTGCGCAGCGAAGCGCCGGCGAACGACATCAGGCGCACGGGCAGCGGCGCGTTGGCCTTGTTCGATCGCGTCGGCGGCTTTGTCCTGCTCGCCGATCATCAGCGCGGTTTCCGCTTCGGCCAGCCACGCCGCCGGATAGTCCGAGGTCGTCGACGTGGCGGACGCGAATTCGTGCAGCGCCTGGTCGAGCTGGTTACGGCGCAGTGCAAGCAGTCCCGCGCCGTAATGATCGAGTGCGTCGTAGGAGGCAGGCAGTGCCAGGGCGACCGGCTTGCCCTGCAGGCCGAGCGCTTGAATGGTTTCCGGTTGGACAATCCAGCTGCGCAACGCGGCGATCGGATCGGACGCGGGCGCTCCGCTGATGGAGAGGGTCGGTTGATCTGCGACGTCGATGGTTGCGCGTACGCGCCAGCGGCCGTGGTCGACAACCAACGCGGGTTGCAACAGACGTTGCGCGACTGCGATGCGGCGCAATGCGCCGACATCAACGCGTGCGGTGCCCTCGGGGTCCAGTTGCTGCAGTGCCTGTGCGGTGCGTTCTTCCCCGACCACCGCGTAGCCTGGAATCGCCGCGAGCGCGTCGCGCAGATGGCCCGAAAGCGCGGCCACGCGCGCAGCCGGAATATCTCCAGCCCTGATCGGCTGCACCAGCAGGCGATTGAGCGGCGGCGAGGCCACGATCGCCGGAACGTGCGGTCCGAAGCCCCACCACCCGGCAATGCCGGCGCCAAGCAGGACGACTGCAGCCAGTCCGAGCCATGCATTCCTGTGTGGCCCGATGACATCGGCATACAAGCGCCGCGGAACGGTGCGTTGATCAATCGCAGCGACGACTTCACTTGCCGACTGGAAACGATGTGCAGGCTTTGCCCGCAACAGGCGGTCGACCAGTCGGACAACCCACGACGGAAGTTCCGCGCGGTGGCTGCTCACGGAATCGGGCGTCCGCAACATGCGTTGGGCCAGGACTTCGGCGACGGTGCCGCCCGCGAACGGCGTCTGCCCGGTAAGCATCTCGTAGAGGATCAGACCCAGGGAATACAGGTCGCTGCGCGCATCGGCAGGTTCACCGCGCGCCTGTTCCGGCGCGAGATAGTCGGGCGTACCGACCACCGATCCGGTACGCGTCTGGCCGCTGGTCGCAAGCGAACGCGCCACGCCAAAGTCGCTGATGTAGGCGTTGCCCTGCGTGTCGAGCAGGATATTGGCGGGCTTGAGGTCGCGATGGACGACGCCTTTCGCATGCGCCGCGGCGAGGCCTTCGGCGATCTGCCGCGCGATGTGCAGGGTATCGTCGATCGCCAGCGGGCCGTCGCGATCGATGCGCTGGTCGAGCGACTGGCCCTGGATGTAATCCATGCTGATCAGCCAGCGCCCTTCATGCCGTGCAAGGTCGTGGATGCGTACGACGTGCGCGCTGGACACCTGCCTGGCCAACAGCAGTTCCTGACGGAAGCGCTCGAATGCGTCGGCGCGGTGTGCCAGTTCCGGGCGCAACAACTTCAGCGCGACCGGTACGTCCAGGTCCAGGTCGGTCGCGCGATACACCACGCCCATGCCGCCGATACCGAGAATCGACTCGATCCGAAAACGCCCGGCGAGCACCGTGCCCGTCGGGTAATCGGCCTGCGAATGCAGGCCAGTCGCCGTGGCATCGCTGCGGGTGTCATTGTCGGTCATGCCACCCGATCCGCTGGCATGTGGCCCGTGGGACCATCGTGTGCGGCGAGGATGCTGTTCCATTCCGGCGCCGCCGACACGTCGAGCTTTTCGCTGGCGCGCCGGGCTGCGATCCACAGCGCGGCGCGTTCGACGAATGCTTCGAGCAGTTCCAGATCCAGCGTGGTGATGGCAGGCCCACGCTGCACGCGATCGGCGTAAACCGCCCCCAGTGTGGAATCCCCTTCAAGCAAAGGCAGGCACACCAGCGCGCTCAGTCCCGCTGCAGCAACCGAGGCACGGGACGCCAGCCAGGCTTCCTGGCCGATGTCGTTGACGATGACACTGCGACGCTGCCGCAACGCCTGTTGGACCGCGCCTACGCTGCCGGAAAATTCGCGTGACGCCAGCCGGCCTGGGTCCAGCGCGATGCTGGCGCGCACGCGGAATGCGGTCGGGTCACCCATGAGGAAAAAACCGCGTTCGCACTGCGCCAGATCCAGTACGCCACGCAGGCTGGCGTCGAGCAGGTCGTCCAGTCGCTGCACTCCATCGATCCGTGCGGTATGCGCGGTCGCTGCCGCGCGCCGGGCGCGCCGGTCCGCCTGCTCGGCGGTGACGGCGACGTCGCTGAGCGGCATGAATTCGCAGAAGACGTCACCAAAGCGCAGCCAGCAGGCATGGTCGAGTACCGTCTCGACGATCGCGGTGCCGTCGACGAAGCTGCCGTTCTTGCTCCCCAAATCGCGCAGTCGCCATGTGTCCTGATCGTTTTCCAGCGCCGCGTGCGCGCGCGATACCGACGGATGGTCAAGATGCAGCGCGCAATCGCCGGCACGACCGACCCGCAACGCCGCACCCGGCCCCAGCAGGCGGACCACGGCGGCGCTGTCGGGGGGATAGGCGGTCAGTCGCGCCTGCATCGGGCCATCCTAACGCGTGGCCCGGTGCAGGTAGCGAGTCATTACTGCCCGTAATCGCGCAGGTAGGCGATGCTGAATTTCAAAGTCGCGGCACCGGCGAGCAATTCGCCGACCTGGTTGTCGGCGTCGCGGGTCGCGCGCCATTCGTCAAGCAGGCCTTTGCCGTCGCGATCCAGCGCGCGTTGGGTGATCAGGTCGACCGCGGTGATCGCAGTGCCGTAGTCGTGGCTGGCGACAGCGCTTTCGGCCGCATTGAGCTGGGTGGTAAACGCTGGCTGCTCGCTGGCAGGCAGCGACGCCACGCGAGCGCGCAGGCTGGCTATCTTCTCGGCGATCACCGCGCTCGATTCGCGCAGGTCCGACACGATCAGGAATTGCGAGAATCCGCCATAGCGGCTGCGCGCGCGCACGCTGCCTTGGGCGATCTCTTCGGTGGTGTCGTGGAAGCTGCCGCCGACCGGCGACTTGAGCACCCGGTAATTGCTGCCCAGCGAATACGCCAGCGCGTGGGTATGCAGCTCGAAACGGCCGCTGCGACGAAATCTCAGGCCGCCGGCAGCGGGCGGTTCGATCGTGATCATCAGCGGCAACGCCGAGTCCAGCCGTGTCAGCGACGGGTCGGGCAGGCGCGACAGCAATGTCGGATCCGTGAGGTCGACGAGTCTTGCACTGACTCCGAGACTTGATGGGCTCAGGCC
>JAQGOI010000359.1 GCA_028293685.1 Lysobacteraceae bacterium
CCAACTCACTCGTCGGCATCCTTTCCGAACGCGATTACGCCAGGAAAGTAGTGTTGCAGGGGCGTTCGTCCAGCAACACGCCCGTGCGCGACATCATGAGCGCGCCGGTGGTCACGATCGGGCTGGCCGACACCGCCGATCACTGCATGGAGCTGGTCACCGAGCGCCATATCCGGCATCTGCCGGTTGTCGAAGGCAGTGCGGTCGTTGGCATGATCTCGATCGGCGACCTGGTGAAGGCAGTCATCGAGGACCAACGGCTGGAGCTTGACCAGCTGCAGCGCTACATCGCGAGTTAGGCCGCCGGACCTGACTCAAACCACGGGCCTACAAGGTGCTCAGCCGCCGTATGGCCCGCACTGGACTTCCTTCCGCTGACGCCCCGTCTGGACGGTCGCCACCAGCGCAGCGACGGGTGCGGCCACGATGCCCAGTGCGGCCGCGGCGACTGCACGAACTCCGGCGCGCTTGTAGTCGGGTCGAATGTTGGGATTACGCAGCGTCCCGGTGACCAGGATCGGACCACGCAACGAAACCAGGCTGAATTTTTTCGATTTGGACTTGAGCTGGAGATTCAGGCTTTCGTCCTTGAGGCTGATGTCGCCCTGTCCGAAGACGGTGTTGTCGCTGGTATCAACCGTCAGGTTCTGGGTGCTCATGATTCCGTCGTGCACGGTGAAGTCGCCGACCCCGCACCGGATGGGGATCTGCTTGTCGCCGGTCACCAGTACCTTTGCCGCGCCGCCGATATCCAGGCCGGCGAGTTTCATCAGCAACTTGCTGACTTCGCCATTACCCATGCCCATGCCGGCGTTGCCATTGGCGCTGCCAAGGATCGCTGCAATCGAATTGCCCGAGCCCTTGAATGCGAAGTCGCCGCCAACACGCCCGACCGTGGTCTTGCCGAACTTGGCCGACGGGATCAGCTTGGTGAGGTTGAGGCCACGAGCCTGGATCTTCGCGTTCGTGGCGATCGCCCTCTCGCGGGCGTCCATGCGGATGGTGCTGTGGATCGAGCCGTCGGCCACGCCGAAATTCAGCGGGTCCAGACGCAGCACGCCGGAATCGATGAACAGATGTGCGTCCATGTCCTCGAGCGGTACGGCTGTGGCGATGAAATCTTCCGCCTTCAGTCGGACGTCGGCGTCCATGGCCCGGAGTTTGGACAGGTTGTACGGCGTATCGGGGAGCAGTTTGCCGGCCGGCGGCGGATGCGAATCGGTGCTCGGTGCCGCGGTGCCCTTGGCGACGCTTCCGGGGGTGGTGCCCAGGAAGCCACCCATGTCGGTGATGTCCATGTGCCGGGACACCAGCTTCGCCGTGAGCTTGGTCGGCGTGTGTCCGGGGTCGACGCTGACCGATCCGGCAAGGTCACTGCTGCCCACCTTGCCGGTGACATGGTCGTAAGCCCAGACGACACCGGCTCGACTGAGCTTTCCATCCAGGTGGTACGCGGGGGTCGGCGGCGTGGCGATGCCCAGCAACGGGAACAGATCCGCCATGTTCCTGCCGGCGATGGCCATCTGCAGGTCGAAGTCGCGCAGTCGCAACGGATCCAGCAGGCGTCCCTGCACGTGGGCCTGCGTCGGTCCGGCAGCCAAGTGCGCGTCGACGCGGTAGGGGCGATCGGTATCGCGCAAAGCCAGCGGGCTTTCCGCTACGCCACGCAGGGTGAAGTCGCTGCCCTTCCATAAGCCCTTGCCGACGACGTCGATCGTCGGCGTTTGGGCATCACTCGCCTTGCGGCTGTTGACATCGACATCGAGCCCGGTGCGGGTGGAGGCATCGATCACCTGCAGATGGCCCTGGTCGATCCACACTTGGTTGAACTGGGCGCCCTTTCCGCCGGAATTCGGCAATACCCAGTTGCCGACATGATTGGGCCCGGTTTCCAGCAGCACGCGGGGCCGCGTCAGCGTGATCTCGGGGATCTCGAAGTCCCGGTGCAGAAGCAGCGGCCAGGTGTGGATGCCAAATGCCAGCCGATCCGCGGTCGCCATGTCGGGCGTTTTCGACCACGCGGCGTTGCCGAAGGCGACCCGGTCAGCCTGCACCGTCGTCGTGCGTCCGAGATGGACCGCAAGGTTGCCGCCGATCACCAGGTGCCTGCCGGTCTTGGCTTCGACGTAACGCTCAATGGGACGCTTGAACCAGTTCCAGTCCCACAGCACCAGCAACACGATCAGTCCGAGTAGCAGCACCGCCATGGCGATGAGCCACGGATGCCGACCGCCGCGCGTTGCGGCGGTCGAGGGCGGGGTTTCCGTTTCCGTTGCATGGCTCATTGCGCGATGTCCGTCATCGGATGCAGCCCTGCCAATCACCGCTTGCGTCCTGGCCTGGCATCGCGCCAGTGTCGTCGATACCGCAACTCGTACGCATGGCCCATCCAGTGAAGATCTTGCGGCACCTTCGTCAGGTGGGGGTAAAGCCGCGGTGAAGCCCTGCGCGCGTGGTTCAGCGCGGATGCATCGAGCCGATATTCAAGCGGCCAGCACGGCATGCGCGTGCTCGCGCGTTGCCGCAAAGGTAACCGACGGCGCGCGTTCCTGTGCAAGCTGCAGGTTGACGCGGGTCGGTGCCAGATACACGAGCTCGCC
>JAQGOI010000002.1 GCA_028293685.1 Lysobacteraceae bacterium
TGTAGAGGTAGTTGGTCGAGCGGTTGAGCGCGTCGGTGACGGTCAGCACGCGCGCATATGCGTCGTAGCTGGTGGTCCATGTTTCCGCGCGCCCCTGCACGGTCAAGCCGTGCATCAGCTGCCGACCCAAGCGATCGTAGGTGTACGCCGTTGGCGTCAGGCGCGCATCGGTGCTCGTGACCACGCGGCCAAAGGCGTCATACAACGCCGTCGTCGTGCGTTGCACAACCGTGCCCACCGCTTGGGTGGTGCTGGTCTGCAGGCCGCGCCGATCGTACGCGTAGTCGATCGTCGCGGTGGCGGTGGTCCCATACGCCAACACGTCCTCGCTGCGTTGCCCAAAGGCGTTGTAGGTGTACTTGTTGAGCCTAGCTTCGCCGTCCAGCACGCTGGCCAGGAGTCCACGTGTGGTGTAGGTGTACTGACGGCGTGTGTCGGTCGCCGCGATCGACAACGGCAGTGCATTGGCCACGCTGGCGCGATCGCCGGCCACGGCGATCGTGATGCGCCCGGTGTAGGCGATGCTGTCGACCACCTGCCCAAAGGCGTTGTAACGGGTTTCGGTGACTTCCCCGCAACTGTTGAGCGCGCCGGTGGCCCCGCCGTTGTTCTGCGCCACGCCGCGCACGACAAACGTCGGTTGCCCGGCGTAGTCATAAAACCGCCAGGTCTTGTTGCCCAGCGCATCGACGCTCTCGATCGTGCGGCCCAGCGAATCCAATGTATGGCGCGTGCCATAGCCGGCGTACGCGGCATCGAGTTGCGCCGGCGTAAGCGTCGTATCGTTGAGATACTTTCCGCCCAGTAACGTGATGCGTGCCGCCTCTGCGGCTTCGCCGCTGATCTCGCCGGTCACCTCACCAAACGCGTTGTAGCGCCGATAGTCCTCGCGCACATCGGAGGTGTTGGCTGCTGTTTCCGTCCGCACCAAGCGACCGGCTTCATCGTAGAAAAAATTGGTTACCGTGCCTTCGGGGTTGCTCTGGACGGTCAGTTGGCCCATGCCGTTGTAGACCTGTCGGTACTCCTGGTAGGCAGGCGGATGCTGGCCAACCCATGTACGTGCGCGCAGCGATGACAACGTGTCGCCCGTCGCCCAGATCAACTGGGTGGCGTAGCGCCGTTGCGCGCGCGCATGCCCGGCCTCGTCGAAGATCGATTCGGTCAGGTAGCCTTCGGCATCCAGCGTACCCACGGCATTGGCGCGGGCGTCGTAGTAATAGCGCGTGGCCTGGTCGTTGACGCTCGTCAGCGGGCGCAGCTGCGCCAAGGTGCCGCTGGCCCACTGCGATGAGGGACAGACCGTGGCGTAACGCGTCACCGCGATCGCCTGTCCCAGCGGGTTGTAGATGGTTTCGGTCAGATAGCCTTCGCCATCGAGCACGCCATTGACGCGGCTGGCGGCGTCGTACAGATACCGTGTCGTGCGCGCAGGATCCGCGCCACCGGTCAGCGTCACTTGCAGCAGGCGATCGGCGCCGTCGTAGGCGTACGTCGTGGTGGTGTTGGCCGCATCGGTTCGGGTGAGCAGCCGTCCAGCCGTGTCATAAGCGGCATAGCTGTTGCGGTCGTTGACCGCATCCACGACCACGCCGATGTCGGTCCAGCGCGCCCTGGTCACGGCGCTGCCGCTGAGCCAACCGGTGGTGGTCACGCGATTGGCATAGGCCACCGTCTGTACGACATGGTCGCTACCGTCGAACAGCATCCGAGTGACGGCTCCGGTGCCGTCGACTGTGGCCTCGATGCGCCCTTTCTCGTCATGGAACAGGTAGCTGATGGCGCCGCCGGCGTCCTGCGAGGCGCGCAGTTGTCCCGCTGCGTCGTAATAGTTCTGAGTGGTGCGTGTCTGCGTGCCGCCGACTGCAGCGTCGGCATCCACTACCGACACCAGACGGCCGGCCGCGTTGCGCGTTTCCACATGCGTGGCGCCGGCGCCGTTGGTCAGCGCGATCTGGTGCGCCGAGTCGGTATACGCGTAGGTCGTTGCAATGGTGTTGCCATCGTCGGCCGCCAGCATTGCGCTGTCGCGCTTGAGCACACTGAGCAGCCGCCCCATGCCGTCGTACACGTAGTCGGTCACCTCGCTGATCGCAGGCGCCGTTCCGGTATCGACCAGCGTGCGTCCGGCGCTGCGCACGGTGATCTGCTGCAGCAGCAACCCTTGGGCGTCGTAAGTGAAGCGCGTGATGGCCGTGGCGCTGTCCATGATGCCGGCACCGGTCGCGCCATTGATCGCGGCGTAGCTGGTCGACAGCGACAATCGGCCCCACAGGTCGTAGCTGGATTCGGTCAGCGTGCTGCTGCCCTGCTGCGCCGCCGCCCAGTTAGCCAGGCTGCTCTCGTCCATTGCGCCGCCATACGTTGCGCCGCTGTACTGGCGCGCGTTTTGCTGCTGACCGATGCCGTTGCCGCCGACCGCGTAACTGAGGCTGGTCACTTCCCCCGCCGGGTTGACGATGAAACGCAGCCGGCTCTGGGCGTCGTACACGTAGTTGGTCGTCAGTCCGCCGCTGGGGCTTTTCAGCGTGCCGACGCTATCGGGGTCCAGTCCGGTGTAGCGGGTTTGCGTCAGCAGCTGATTGGCCGCATCGAACGTACGCGTGGTGGCCGCGGCACTGGAGCTGCTCTGCTGCACGCTGTCCCACTGCCCGGTCTGGTTGCCATTGCCGTCGTAGCTGTAGTCGCACTGCTTGAGTAGCTGCGACCCGCGTACCGTCTTGACCTGCGTCAGGTTGCCGCTGGTGTCATACGCATAGCTGGTGAAGTCCGACACCCCGCCCACCGCTGGCGCCGTGACACCGGTCAGCTGGTGCGCGGCATCGAACGCGTACACCCACGACCGCCCCAGGCTGTCGGTGACCGTGGTGCTGGTGGCGCCATAGCTGAAGGTCTGCGTTTCGCCCAGGCCATCGGCATCGTTGGTATTGGTATCCCCGCGTGTAATGGTCAACACCCGTCCACTGCCGTCATAGGTGTAACCGGTAGGCGTGCCGTCGCTCTGCGCCACCGTCGAAACGCGCAGGCTGCTGGTTTCGTACGTGTATACGGTCCGGAACAGCTGGCCGTCGTTGGCGCTCGCGCTGCTGGTGCTCCAGGCATTGGCGCCACTGCGCGTGTTGATGTCAGCGAGCGTTTCGTTATCGGGCCTCAGGTCGGTGGTCACGGCCGACAGTCGCCCGGAGGGGTCGTACTCGTACCAGACCTGGCTCTTGAGCTGACCGTTCTCGCGCGTGGCGATCGCGCTCAGCCGGCCGTTGGCGTCGTAGCCGAACACCAGCGCATCGCCGGTGCTGCCGCCATCGTGGGACCGGATTTCGGTAATGCGATTGGTAGCTGGGTCATAGATCACATCCCAGGTTGCCGGTGTAGTGCCATCGGATTTCAGGGTGGTGATGCTGGTCAACCGCCCTTGATGCGCAGCGTCGGCGTACTGCTCCTGGCCTCGCGTCGTGCCCTCCACATACGCCCACGTGTCCGTCGCCGCCGTGTGCGTCAAGGTGTCGTGCGCGCCATCACCCGTGGTCGACTGGTACGTGCTGCCATTGACCCATACGAAATCCTGATACGACCCATCGCCGGTGTAGCGGCGCATCACGCTGCCGGCGCTGTCCACCGTGCCCGACACCAACGCCACCCGTCGCTCGAAACCCGTCACCCAGCCATCGGCGCCGGTCTGCGCGAGCAGGCCCAGACTGTTGTAAGTGCGCAGCTGCGCGACCGGAAGTCCGCGGAACAGCAGCTGCTCGTCCGCGTTCTGCAACACCAGGTTGCCGTTGGCGACGTTGACGAACTGGCTGCCCTGGCCAACGCTGGACCCGTCCCCCAACGCGCCACCCAACGTGTTCAACGACGTGTCGAACAGACCCAGTCCGTTACCGCTTATCACTGCCGACATCGCCCGCTCCCTGGATATCGAGGCCGTCCTGGCAGCCCCCATTACTTGTATCCGTCGCTGGCGCGGCTGGTTTAGGGCAACTGATCAGAAGGAATGGAAGCCCGATGGGCTTCGAGGGTGTTGCCTCGCGGCGGGGTACGGCCGTTTGCCTCAGCGGCCACCAGCAAGTCGACCCGGACCGTTTCCGCCTCAGTCGCCCTGGAAGCCACCGGCGCGATACGTCAGCACCAGGGTGTCGCGATGCGCACCGTCCTGCAGTGGCTGGATGGGCGTGGATTCGTGGATCACGCGCGCGTCGTCCAGCAGCAGCACCGACCAGGGCTCACTCAGCGTAAATCGCTGTCCATCGGGACCGTCGGCTTCGAACACTCGGGTTTCGCCGCCGGTGATTCCGACGCGATCGACAACGAACACGGCAACAAAATCCACGCCGTCGCGATGCGCGCCTTCCGGAGTCGGGCGGCCGACGCCGTCGGTGGTGTCGATGCGGAACTGGTGCGCCTCGACGTACCAGGTGGGCGTGGGTTGCAGGCGGGAGAACACCTTGCCCAGCGAAGCGATGAGCTGCGACCAGGCCGCCTGCGCGATGAGGCTCGGCTCGATGGGTTCGAACCAGCGACGCATGCCGCCGTGCAGTGCGTTGTATTCCTGCGACTGCCAGTGCGCACGGTGCGGTGCCTGCGCGACAGCGTCCCCGTCGACAACGAAGCAGGAGTGCCGGCGCTTGCGGTAATGGCCGCCGTCGCGCAGATAGCGGTCAGGCGCCAGGTCATTCCAGCCCGGAGTCATCGCGTGCAGCGCGGCATCCTCGCAGCCAGCCATCGTGGCGACGCTTGCCGCCGACAGCACGGCGAACCCGCGTGCCTGCATCTGCGGCAGCAATGCGTCGAGCGACGTCAGCGGCGGAGTGAGGCTAGCAACCATGTGGTCCTCGGCGATGCGGCCCTAACGCAAAAACCCGCACGCGGCGGGTTTCTACGGTACTGCGGCGGCTTGATGTGGCAGCCCCGGATGGATTCGAACCACCGATGCCTGAGTCAGAGTCAGGTGCCTTACCGCTTGGCTACGGGGCTATGAACCTTGAAAGCAATTGACGCCATGCAGCTTAGCGCTTGGAGAACTGCGTGGCGCGACGGGCTTTGTGCAGGCCGACCTTCTTGCGCTCGACTTCGCGCGCATCGCGGGTCATGAAACCGGCCTTGCGCAGGTCGCCTTTCAGCGATTCGTCGTATTCGACCAGCGCGCGTGAGATGCCCAGGCGGATGGCGCCGGCCTGGCCGGTGTTGCCACCGCCCTCGACCGTGACCAGGATGTCGAACTTGTCGGTCGACTTGGTCAGCTCGAGCGGCTGGCGCACGATCATGCGTGCCGTCTCGCGACCGAAGAAATCCTCGATCGTGCGGTCGTTGATGGTGATCTTGCCGTCGCCCTTGCGCAGGAACACGCGTGCGGTCGAGGACTTGCGGCGGCCGGTGCCGTAATTCTGTGTGATTGCCATGATTCAGATCTCGAGCAGCTGCGGCTGCTGGGAAGCGTGCGGGTGAGTCGGACCGGCATAGACCTTGAGCTTGCGATACATCGCGCGGCCCAGGGGATTCTTCGGCAGCATGCCCTTGACGGCGGTCTCTAGGACGCGTTCGGGGTGGCGATTCAGGGCCTGTCCGAGGCTCTCGGACTTCAGGTTGCCGACGTAGCCGGTGAACCGGTAATACATCTTGTCCTGCAGTTTGTTGCCGGTCACCACGATCTTTTCGGCATTGACCACCACCAGGTAGTCGCCGGTATCGACGTGCGGGGTATACACGGGCTTGTGCTTGCCGCGCAGGCGGCGGGCGAGCTCGGAGGCGAGCCGGCCCAGGGTCTTGCCCTCGGCGTCGACCACGTACCAGTCGCGCTGGACGGTTTCGTTCTTGGCAGTGAAAGTCTTCATGGCGTTGCGATGGGGACCTTGTCGGGCTGATACCGTCGGATTCGACGGAATGTCGCCGCGCGATGTGCGTGCCGCCGGAGAGCAGGCGGAACAAAAGAGGCGGAATGATAGCGGCCGGGCAGATACTGCGCAAGTCGCTGAAATTCCTGCAAGGCGCATCGCGACCAGGGACGCACGTCGACCCGGCCTGCCAGCACGCCCGCCCGGGGTGCAGAATCGGGGCCTTCCCCGTGGACATTCTCGATGACCCGACGCCACTTCACCCTGCTCGACCGCGTCCTGGTCGATGCCCAGAACGCGCTGGGAACCGTCTTCGGCGGCGTCCGCGCGCAGCGTCCCAATCCGGGCCTTGAGCGCCCGGACGTGGTCCTCGATCCCGGGGACCGTCGCCACGCGGCTGGCCTGATGCGCATCAACCACGTGGGGGAGATCTGCGCCCAGGCCTTGTATGTCGGCCAGGCCGCCGTGGCGAGGGACCCGGCCACCCGGGCCCAGCTGCTCGCCGCGGCCGAGGAGGAGACCGACCATCTGGCTTGGTGCGCACAGCGCCTGCGTGAACTGGACAGCCGCCCGAGCCTGCTCAATCCGCTCTGGTACGCCGGCAGCTACGCCATCGGCGCGGTCGCGGGCCTGCGTGGCGACGGCTGGAACCTTGGCTTCGTAGTGGAAACCGAGCGGCAGGTCGAAGCCCATCTGGACGAACACCTGCAGACGTTGCCCGAGGCCGACCTGCGCAGCCGCGCCATCGTGACGACAATGAAGGCCGACGAGGCCCGCCACGCCGAGCAGGCGCTGGCACGAGGCGCGCGCGAGCTTCCATTCCCAGTGCCGTCGCTGATGGCCGCCGCGTCCGGGCTGATGAAGCTGATCGCTTATCGAATCTGAAGGGGCAGGCTGTTGTGGGAGCGGCGTAAGCCGCGATTGCTGCTTGTATTCCTGATGACGTGCGATCGCGGCTTACGCCGCTCCCACAAGAGCGGTCACTCCACCAGATTGCGCCCATGGAACAGCTCTTCGATCTCGCGCTTGAGCAGCGCCTCGATCTTCATCCGATCCTTGAACGAGAGGTTCTTCGCCTTCTCCTCGAACAGGTAGTTGTCGAGGTCGAAGTCCTTCAGGTGCATCTTGGTGTGGAAGATGTTTTCCTGGTAGACGTTCACGTCGAACATCTCGTAGCGCGAGCGGATGTTCTTGGCGAGGAATTCCTGGATGGAATTGATCCGGTGGTCGATGTAGTGCTTCTTGCCCTTGATGTCGCGGGTGAAGCCACGCACCCGGTAGTCCATCACCACGATGTCCGACTCAAGGCTTTCGATCAGGTAATTCAAGGCTTTCAGCGGCGAGATCACGCCGCACGTGGCGACGTCGATGTCGGCGCGGAACGTGGCGATGCCGTGCTGCGGATGCGTTTCGGGATACGTGTGCACGGTGATGTGCGACTTGTCCATGTGCGCGACCACGGCGTCCTTGATCACCCCGCGCGCATCGGCGCCGTCGATCACCGGCTGCTCGGAGATCAGGATCGTCACCGACGCGCCCTGCGGCTCGTAGTCCTGTCGGGCGATGTTGAGGATGTTGGCGCCGATGATCTCGGCGACGTCGCTCAGGATCTGCGTCAACCGGTCGGCGTTGTAAGCCTCGTCGATGTATTTGATGTAGCGCTGCCGCTGCTCTTCGGACACGGCGTAGCAGACATCGTAGATGTTGAACGAGAGCGCCTTGGTCAGGTTGTTGAAACCCTGCAATTTCAGGCGCGGCAACGGCTTGACCAAGGTGGTGGTTCCGGAAGCAGGCGAAGCGCGGGATTATGCGGCATCCCCGATCAGGACGGCGCCATGGCCACCCGTCAGTGAGCGCCGTCTCAAAAGATTGCCCGGATCGCCACAACGGCCTACTCTTCGTGACACATGTCGATCAATGCCTCCAGGAACTTCGCCCCCATGGTGGTGCATGCGCATCGCCGGCCCACCAGCCCGCTGGCGCCCGACGCCGCCGCCCTGGAGCGCTTCCTCAGCTATTGCCACCGCCGTCGCTACCCGCCACGCACCGACGTCTTCCGTCCGGGCGACCCGGCCGGGACCCTCTATTACGTCGTCAGCGGCTCGGTCAGCATCATCACCGAGGAGGACGACGACCGGGAGCTGGTGCTGGGGTACTTCGGCATTGGCGAGTTTGTCGGTGAAATGGGCCTGTTCATCGAGTCCGACCGGCGTGAGGTCATCCTGCGGACGAGAACGCAGTGCGAGCTGGGCGAGATCAGCTACGAACGCCTCTACCAGCTGTTCGACGGCCCGCTGTCCGGCGACGCCACCAAGATCGTCTATGCGATCGGCTCGCAGTTGTCCCGGCGCCTGCTCGATACCAGTCGCAAGGCTGGCCGCCTGGCCTTTCTGGACGTCACCGACCGGATCATCCGGACGCTGCACGACCTGACCCGCGAGCCCGAAGCGATGAGCCATCCCCAAGGCACCCAGCTGCGCGTGTCGCGGCAGGAGCTGGCGCGGCTGGTCGGCTGTTCGCGCGAGATGGCAGGGCGGGTGCTGAAGAAGTTGCAGATCGACGGCGTCCTGCACGCGCGAGGCAAGACCGTCGTCCTCTACGGCACGCGTTAGTGGGCCGCGCGCAGGCGCCGGCCGATGCGGCCACCGTCCGCGCAGCCGCCACCGGCGATGCGTTCGACGTGGCGACCCTGCTGGAAATCCTGGGGTATCCCTGCAGCCGTGATGAAGCGGCCGAGAGGATCGCCTTCGTACTGGGCGACCCCCGCCAACATCTGCTGCTGGCGGAAATACAGGGCCACGCCTGCGGCCTGGTGGCGCTGGACCTGCGTTATTCGCTGACGCGTGGCAAGGACCAGGCTCGCATCACCGCGCTGGTCGTCCTGCCGGACCAATGTCGCCAAGGACTCGGTCGACGCCTGCTGCGCGAAGTCGAAGGGATTGCACGCCGCGCCGGAGCAACGCGCATCGAGGTCACCAGCAACGCCCGTCGCAGCGAGGCCCACGCGTTCTACCACCGCTGCGGCTATGCCGATGGCTCGCTGCATTTCTTCAAGCGGCTCGGGGACCGACGGCCAGCGCGCCTACGACCCCGCCTGCGGGGACGCTGCCACCGGATCACCTGCGCGACCGACGCTACCCCAATCCAGCATCGGCGTTCCCGCGGGCAACACGCGCCGGAACATCGCAATACTGCCGGGCTTCGGATTGACCACGACCGGATGTCGTGCCGCCTTGAGCAGCGGCAGATCGGCGCTGCTGTCGGAGTAGGCGATGGCAATCGGGCCACTGTATCCCTTGCGTTCCAGGCAGCGCAGCTTGTTGTCGCTGTGGCAATGGTCGATCGTGACCAGGCCACCCATGAACGGCGCTTCATGGCTGCCGACGACCGGGACATCGCTATGGGCGACGAATTCGAGGATCGCGTGCGCCAGCTCGGGTGGCGCACCGGTGGCAATCACCACCCGATCGCCTGCGGCCAGGTGCCGTTCCAGCACGCCGACCGCGATCGGTAGTAGTGCCGCGCGGAGCTTGTCTTTTCGCGCCACGACGTAACGTCGGATCAGGGCGTTGAGATCACGGTAATCGTGCAGGCCGAACGTCCCCAGCCACAGGTAACCCGAAATTCCCTGGCGTCGTGTCACGACGAACGCCAGCATGGGCAACAGCACGACCGACGCCACGATCGCCGCCAACGCGCGCGCCCAGCTCCGGCGTAGCAACCACTGCACCATGTCGCCACCCGAGTCGCCGTCGTACAGGGTGTGGTCGAAGTCGAAGACGACCAGCGGCGCGTCCGGACCGATTGCCTCTGCCGTGACCGTCATGCGACGCAGAACAGCCGCTGCAGGGCGGCGCCCGGGTCCGCTTCGCGCATGAACGCTTCGCCGACCAGGAAAGCGCCGATGCCGGCGTCACGCAGCCTGCGCACATCGGCCGTGGTCGCGATGCCGCTCTCCGTGACCAGTATGCGATCAGGCGGCACCGCATCCTGCAACGCCAGCGTGGTGTCCAGCGACACGTCGAACGTCGTCAGGTTGCGGTTGTTGATGCCGAGCAGCGGCGCGGGCACCTGCAGCGCACGCTCGAGCTCATCGATGTCATGCACCTCTACCAGCACGTCCATGCCCAGGTCGAGCGCCAGCTCGCACAGCTCCGCCAGAGGGCCATCCTCCAGCGCGGCGACGATCAGCAGGATGCAGTCGGCGCCCAGCACCCGTGCTTCATGCACCTGGTAGGCATCGATGGTGAAATCCTTCCGCAACACCGGCAGATCGCAGGCTGCACGGGCCTGCTGCAGGTACGCGTCCGCGCCCTGGAAGAAATCGATGTCCGTCAGGACCGACAGGCACGCCGCGCCGGCGGACGCGTAACTGCGCGCGATGGCGGCCGGATCAAAGGCCTCGCGCAACACGCCTCTTGAAGGACTGGCCTTCTTGATTTC
>JAQGOI010000310.1 GCA_028293685.1 Lysobacteraceae bacterium
AAATCGGCCGACAAAGCCAAGGATGCCGCCGAACAGATGGGCATCACCGCAAGACGACTGCTCGGACTGGGCCTGATCGACAAGATGATCCGCGAGCCCATCGGCGGCGCCCATCGCAATCCGACGCAGATGGCCAAACGCCTGAAAGCCGTGCTGCTCAACGAACTGGACACACTCGAGCAACGCCCGACCGACGAACTGCTGCAGGGCCGCTACCAGCGCCTGCGCGGTTACGGCGCCTACGAGGCGGCGTAAGGCGCGGCGCGGTGCTCGCGCTGCCCGTCATTCCTGCACAGGGAACCGGAAGCCGTTTGCTGGTCGGCTTCAGCGGCGGGCTGGATTCGAGCGTGCTGCTGCATCTGCTCGCGGCATCCGCGCGTGAGCGGCCGGACCACGTAAGCGCACTGCACGTCCACCACGGCCTGCACGCCGAAGCCGATGCCTGGGCTGAACATTGCCAGCGCGTCTGCGATGGCCTGGGTATTGCGTTGTCCGTTGAACGTGTCGAGTTCGACCCGCATACGGGCGACGGCCTCGAGGCAGCCGCACGCAAAGCGCGCCATGCCGCATTCGAACGGACACTGGAGGTCAACGACACGTTCGTCCTGGCGCATCACCGCGATGACCAGGCGGAAACCTTCCTGCTACGCGCCCTGCGGGCATCCGGGCCGGACGGTCTTGGCGCCATGCGGCCATGGCGTGCGTTCGGGCGAGGCTGGCTCTGGCGTCCTCTGCTGGAAACACCACGATCGCACCTGCTCGAATACGCACGGCAACACCGTCTGGACTGGGTCGAGGACGCCAGCAACGCCAACGTCGCAATGGATCGCAACTTCCTGCGCCACCGGATCCTTCCCCTGCTCCGCGAGCGCTGGCCGCATGCGGATGCGGCCCTCGCACGCAGCGCCGCGCTATCGGCCCAGGCCAGTGCGTTGCTCGCCGACGAAGACGCCGTTGCATTGGCGGCCGTGACTGGGTCCGACCCGCACCTGCTGCAGGTTCCGCAACTGCTAAGCCTGGATGAAGCGCGCCGGTCACGCGTGTTGCGGCACTGGATCGCGAGCCTGGGCCTTCCACCAATACCCGCGCAGGGCATTGCACACATTGCATGCGACCTGCTTGAAGCGGACACCGGCAAGGCGAGCTTTGCCTGGTCCGGCGCTGTCGTGCGCCGCTGGCGCTCGCTGCTGCATGCCGCCTACGCGCGCACGCCACGGCCGGAAGCGTTGCATTGCTGGTGGGACGGTCGTGAGCCCCTGCCGCTGCCCGATGGTGGCCTGTTGCAGCTTGACGGCGCTTCCGGGTTCGACGCGCCGCTGCACGTGCGCGGGCGTATCGGGGGCGAACGCATGGTCCTTCCGGGGCGGGGACATTCGCACGCCCTCAAGCATCTCCTGCAGCAGCACGCTATCCCGCCGTGGCAACGATCCAGACTGCCATTGCTGTTCGATGCCGGCGGCACGCTGCTGGCGGCCGGCGACAGTATCGTTTCGGCGAAGCTCGATGCCTGGCTGCGTGATCGCAACGCCCGCCTGCACCACATTGCCGGCGCGGATTGACCGTCCCGGACCGGCGCCGCACACTGGCCCCATGTCACGAAAACCACCGATCGATCCCTCCCCTGTCGCCGACTTTGAAGCGTCGCTGGGCCAGTTGGAGCAACTGGTCGAGAAGATGGAACATGGCGAGCTGAGCCTGGAGGAATCGCTGGCCGCCTACGAACGCGGCGTCGGTCTGTACCGGCGCTGCCAGACGGCGCTGGAACACGCCGAGTTGCGTGTCAGGCTGCTGACCGATCCCGGCAATCCGGAGAAAGCCGAGCTGTTCCCGGCAGGCGCACCGCCTTCGGGCCCTGCGTCGGCCGCGCCCGATGCCTGATCCGTATGGCTACACATTCGCCGAGTGGCGAGTGCGCCTGGACATCGCGCTCGAGCGCACGCTTCCTGCAGGGGTAGCACCGTTGCGTCTGAACGCCGCCATGCGGCACGCCGCGCTCGACGGCGGCAAACGCATGCGGCCACTGCTGGTATACGCAACCGGTACGGCTTTCGGGTGTGACGCGACGACTCTCGATGACCCTGCGGCTGCCGTGGAACTGATCCACGCCTATTCGCTGGCCCATGACGACCTCCCGGCGATGGACGACGACGCACTGCGCCGCGGCAAGCCGACCGTGCATGTCGCCTTCGATGAAGCGACCGCGATCCTCGCCGGCGATGCGCTGCAGGCGCTGGCATTCGAGTTGCTCGCGCAGGCGTCGTTTTCCGCCGATGCGCGGGTGCGGATGGTCCGGGAACTCGCCGGCGCTGCAGGCGTGCGCGGGATGTGCGGTGGACAGGCACTCGACCTGGCGGCAACCGGAAACACCGATCGGTCCCTCTCGTTCGTCGACCTCGAGCACCTGCACATGTTGAAGACCGGTGCATTGATGCGCGCCTCGGTGCGATTGGGTGCGATCGCGGCCAACGTCGAGCCCGACGTCATGGCGCAACTCGACGTCTTCTCCAATGCGTTGGGCCTTGCCTTCCAGATCCGCGACGACCTGCTTGATGTCGAAAGCGACAGCGCGACACTCGGCAAAACGGCGGGCAAGGATATCGCGCAGGCGAAGACGACGTTTCCGGCGTTGCTCGGCATCGAGGCATCACGGGAGCGCCTGCTGCAACTGGGTCGAACGATGCGCGAGGCGTTGCTGCCGTTTGGCCCGCCAGCCGACACGCTGGCTGCACTGGGGCGACAGGCGATCGAGCGGATTCACTGAAAACGGCAGCAACGCAGCCGACGACCGCGATTTCCACGTAGTCTTCCCGGACGCGCTCGCCGCGCCGGATGGGGGCAGATGGCACGCAGGTCGATCAACGCGCTGATGTCGTGGCTGGAAGCCGGGATGGCGGCTTCCGCACATGCCTTCATTGGATTCTGGAGCCGCGTCGAGCGCGCCTACCAGCGGCCGTTTTCGAGCCTGGCGTACCGGCTGAAGTTCGCCTTCTATCCGTTGCTGGCAATCGGCGCCATTGCCTGGCTCGGTTACGACTGGTCCCACGGACAATCGTTGAATTCGGCTGAAGATTCGATCTTCGACCAGGTCATCCAGCATCGGCCGGTCGAGCCGAAACCGTCTGGACGCGTGGTCATCGTGGAGATCGATGACTGCTCGATCGAATATTACGAAGGACTCGGCGAAGGCGGCTGGCCGTGGAGC
>JAQGOI010000031.1 GCA_028293685.1 Lysobacteraceae bacterium
GGGCTCGGCTATGGCTGGGACGAGGCGCGCTTCAATGCCGCCAGCCGCATCTCGCTGCCCGACGGCACGCCGTACCAGAACCTGTGCATCGGCTGCGACAGCATCCACCAACAGGTGCTGGGGCCGGTGCTGGCAGAGGCACGCGCGCGAAGACGAGCGTTGCGCGGCGAACCGATCGACGAACAGCCCGCTGCCGCGCCGCGTCCGGTGATTCCGATCACCGTTTACAACACGGAACTTCGATAAGTGCAACGACGGCAGTTCATCCTGCTCACCGCGGCCGCCGTCGCGCCTTCGTGGGCGCTTGCGCAACCCGTTGCCGCCTGGAATGAAGTGCTCGCGAAGGCGCGCGGCCAGACCGTGTTCTGGAATGCGTGGGCCGGCGATGAGAAGACCAATGCGTTCATCGCCTGGGCCGGTGAGCAAACGCAGGCGCGCTACGGCGTGCACGTCCAGCATGTGCGATTAAAAGACACCGCCGAAGCGGTGACGCGGGTGGTGGCCGAGAAGTCCGCCGGTCGCGATCGCGACGGCAGCGTCGATCTGATCTGGATCAACGGACCCAATTTCATGAGCATGAAGCAGCAAGGCCTGCTCTATGGTCCGGTATCGCAGGCGCTGCCGAATTATCGCTATGTCGACACCGCCCGCAAGCGCTCCAACGTCATCGATTTCACGACGCCGGTCGACGGCATGGCGGTGCCGTGGCGCATGGCGCAGATCGTCTTCGTCTACGACTCGGCGCGCATCCGCCATCCAGCCGAAGTGCCGCGCTCGGCGCCGGCAATGCTGGACTGGGCGGTCCGCCACCAGGGCAGACTGACGCATCCCGACGTCAGCAACTTTCTGGGCTCGACGTTCCTCAAGCAGGCGCTATGCGAGCTCGTCCCGGACGTGCCGGTATTGCAGCTTCCGGCCACCGATGCCAACTTCAGCCAGGTCACCGCGCCGCTGTGGGCCTGGTATGACCAGCTGCGCCCGGTGCTCTGGCGCAAGGGACAGCAGTTTCCTGCCAACGGACCGGCACAACGCCAGTTGCTGAACGACGGCGAGATCGACATCACGATCTCGTTCAATCCGACCGAGGCCGCGGTGTCGGTCGCTGCCGGACTGCTGCCCGCCACGGTGCGCACGTTCACGTTCACCAAGGGGACAATCGGCAACACCAGCTTCGTGGCGATCCCGTACAACGCGAAGAACAAGGAAGGCGCGCTGGTGCTCTCCGACTTCCTGCTCGAGCCGGCGACGCAGGCGCGCGCGCAGGACATCAAGCAGATGGGGAATCTCAACGTGCTGGATCTCGCCAGGATCAGCGCCGCCGATCGCGCCTTGTTCGACAAGTTGACCGGGAGCCCGGCGCTCCCGTCGGCCGAGGAACTGGGTGCGCCGCTGCTCGAACCGCACGCCTCATGGATGTCGCGCATTACGGCCGAATGGCAGAAGCGCTACACGCGCTGAGCTCGCAGGTCGCGCCGGCGCGACGCGGCGCCGGCATCCTTGCCATCGCCCCGGTGCTGACCGTGCTGGTCTTCGGGCTGCCGATCGGCGCGGGTTTGCTGGGAACGTTGTTGCCGGCATTCGGCTATCTGCCCGCATTGGGCGGACTCGAGTTCGGCAGCGCGCCGTGGAAGGCGCTGATCGACGCGCCGGGCTTCGCCACCGCGCTGCAACTGACCCTGGTTACCGGTTGGCTGGCGGCGCTGCTCTCGCTGGGACTGGCAGTCGCTATCGTCGCCTTCGTCTACCATCGCCGCTGGGCGCGCCGGCTGGGCGAAGCGATGGCCCCGATGCTGGCGATGCCGCACTCGGCGCTGGCGATCGGCCTGGCCTTCCTCATTGCGCCATCCGGCTGGCTCACGCGGTGGGTGTCGCCGGGCCTGACGGGGTGGGACGTTCCGCCCGACGTCAGCACCGTCGGCCATCCTTCAGGCGGGCCGTTGATTCTGTCGCTGCTGCTGAAGGAAGTGCCGTATCTCGTGCTGATGCTGCTGGCCGCGATGAACCAGGTGCGCGCGCGGGAGCACGTGGCGATTGCGCGCTCGCTCGGCTACGGACCGGTGCAATCGTGGTTCGACGTGGTGCTGCCGCAGCTCTACCGCCAGATCCGGCTGCCGGTGTATGCGGTCCTCGCATTCTCGCTGTCGGTCGTCGACGTATCGCTGATCCTCGGTCCAGGCAACCCGCCGACGCTCGCGGTGCTGGCCGTCCGCTGGTTTGCGGATCCCGACCTGCATTGGCTATTCGCTGCATCGGCAGCCGCGACTGTGCTGCTCGGCATCGTGGCTGCCAGCATCCTTTTGTGGCACGGCGGCGAGCGCGTGATCGGACGCGTCTTGCGAGCGCGCATTGCACGCGGCGTGCGCAGCCGCTCGAGCGCCGCCCTCGCCGGCGCTGCCAGCGCATTCGGCGCTGTGCTGTTGCTCACCGCCATGCTGGCGATGATCGGCATTACGCTCTGGTCGTTCGCCGCGCAGTGGCGCTACCCCGATGCGCTGCCATCGACATGGACCTTCGCCAACTGGCAGCGCCAGTCGATCGCCCTGGCGCTGCCCGCACTGACCACGCTCGTCGTCGCCGCCGCGTCAACGATCATCGCGCTGGTGTTGGTGCTCGCCTGCCTCGAGAACGAGACACGGGATCAGCGCCGGCGCACGTCGAAGAGCTTGTGGCTGCTGTACATGCCGCTGCTGGTGCCGCAAGTGGCATTCCTGTTCGGCGTCCAGGTGTTGCTGGTGCGCATCGGCGCCGATGGCAGACTGCTGGCCGTCATCGCAATCCACCTGGTGTTCGTGCTGCCCTATCTCTTCCTGTCGCTGGCCGATCCGTGGCGCTCGTTCGACGAGCGGTACGCGCGCACCGCGAGCAGCCTGGGCGCATCGCGCTGGCGTGTGTTCTGGCGCATCAAGCTGCCGATCCTGCTCAAGCCGGTGCTGATGGCGAGCGCCGTAGCCTTCGCCGTCAGCGTCGGGCAGTACCTTCCGACGCTGTTCGCAGGCGCGGGTCGCGTCGCAACGCTGACGACCGAAGCGGTGACGCTGTCGGCCGGCGCCGACCGCCGCGTGATCGGCGCCTGGGCTGTGCTGCAGGCGGTGTTTCCGCTGGTGGTCTTTGTCGCCGCGGCGTGGGTTCCGCGATTTGTGTATCGGCATCGCAGGGCGTTGACATGAGCGAGCCTTCGGCGCTGCATCTGGAGGGCGTGCGCATCGCGCTTCGGGAGCGGGTCCTGTTCGATGCGATCACTGCCGTGATTCCGCCGGGTGAGTGCCTGACGGTCATGGGCCCCAGCGGATGCGGCAAGTCGACATTGCTGGCGTTCCTCGCCGGCTCGCTCGACCCGGTCTTCACGGCAAGCGGCGGCGTGCGCATCGGCGCCACCGATCTGACGAACCTGCCGCCCGAGGCGAGGCGAATCGGGATCTTGTTTCAGGACGATCTGCTTTTTCCTCATCTGAGCGTGGGCGCGAACCTGGGCTTTGCATTGCCGGAGTCGGTGCGGCCTTCCGCCGCGCGGCGCGAGCGCATCGAACAGGCATTGGCGGATGCGGGGCTCGAAGGCTACGCCGACCGCGATCCGGCCTCGCTCTCAGGCGGCCAGCGGGCGCGCGTCGCGGTGATGCGCACGCTGTCGGCCGGACCGCGCGCGTTGCTGCTCGACGAACCGTTCAGCAAGCTCGACGCGCAGTTGCGTGCCGACTTCCGGCGCTTCGTGTTCGACCATGCGCGCGCGAGCGGGCTGCCCACGGTGCTCGTCACACACGATGAAGCCGATGCGCTCGCGGCCGGCGGTCCGGTGATTCGGCTCTAGGTGCACGGGTGGCACCGTTGCGGGAAGAAGGCCGACCCGGCTAATGTTCGAAGTCGACCGCCGTAGTATTTCCACCGCTCACGATCACGACGACTTTTTCACCCGCTGCCGGCTGATACGCTCCGGCCAGGAGTGCCGCCAGCGGCGCAGCACCGCCCGGCTCGGCGACGATTCGACACACCTCCCACAGCGCACGCTGCGCGGCCCTGATCGCTTCATCCGAGACCAGCAACACGCGGTCCACATGCTCGCGCGCAACGGGAAAAACCAGCTCACCGACGCGCGCCGGCGCCAGCGAATCAGCAGCCAGCCCGCCCGCCGGCGCATCCACCGGACGTCCAGCTTCGAGCGCGCGGGTCAGCGTCGGCGCTTCAATTGGCTCGACCCCGATCACGCGAATGGTCGAGTGAAACCACGCGGCGATGCCGCCGATGAGTCCGCCTCCGCCGACGGCGGCCAGGACGGTGTCTACATCTGGCACCTGATCCGCAAGCTCGAGCCCGATCGTCGCCTGACCGACCAGCGTCTCGATCTGGTCGAACGCATGAATCTGCATCGCGCCGTGGGCTTCAGCCCACTGCCGGCTCGCTGCCAGCGCGTCGGCGTACCTGTCGCCGCCGATCACGAGGTTCGCGCCGTATGAGGCAATACGCCGTGTTTTCACGGGAGACGAAATGGTCGGAACAAAGATCCGCGCAGCGACTCCGAGTCGCTGTGCTGCATACGCCACCGCCGCGCCATGGTTGCCGCCGGAAGCAGCGACAACGCCGGCAGAAGGGATGCTGCGGGTCACCAGGTTGGCGAACGCGCC
>JAQGOI010000037.1 GCA_028293685.1 Lysobacteraceae bacterium
GCCCTGCTCGCCCGCTACGATCTGCAGTTGCAGGTCGTGCCTGACGGCGGGCCCATCCCCGGCAGCTACTGGGGCGAGCCCGAAGCCGGGATCATCAGCAACGTCGTTCATGCCCGCGCCGATACGCCGATGCATTCGTTGCTGCACGAAGCCGCGCACCTGATCGTGCTGGCGCCGGTGCGGCGCGCCGCCATCCACACCGACGCCAGCGATTCGATCGAGGAAGAAGACGCGGTCTGCGTCCTGCAGGCGTTGCTTGGCGACGTGCTGCCCGGCGTCGGTGGCGCGCGCGTGCTTGCCGACATGGATGCGTGGGGTTATACGTTCCGCCTCGGAAGCGCCCGTGCGTATGTCGACCACGATGCCCAAACCGCATGGCAGTGGCTGCGCGCACGCGGACTGGTCGATCAGCACGACAAGCTTGTCTTGCCGGGTGGCGGTCGCTGACTTGCGCGCGCCGGCGCCCAGCACTAGCCTGCGGTGAGCAGGCGCCACCGCCCTGGAAAGGATCCGCCCGTGAAACCCCGCCAGGTTCTGCCCGTGTTGGCCGTCGCAATCGCACTGCTTTGTCTTCCGGCATGCAAACGCGAGCCGTCTCCAGCGACCGGACAAGTGCCGCGAGCCACCACGGTCGCGCGCGGCAATGAATCGGCGGACCAGTTCGTTGCGCGGGTCAACGCCGAATTCCGCAATACCTACGCTGAACTCAGCGCCGCGCAGTGGATTTCATCGACTTACATCTCCGATGACAGCGAGTTGATCGCCGCGAAAGCCAACGAACGCTGGCTGACGCAACTCAATGGCTGGATCGAACAGGCCCGTCAATACGAAGGCCAGCCGATGTCCGCGGCGACGGCGCGTTCGATCATGTTGCTGAAACTGATGACCGCGATGCCGGCACCGCGCGATCCGCAGCGGCTTGCCGAACTGACGCGTATCGCGAGCAAGATGGAGGGCATGTACGGCGCTGGCAAATACTGCAGCAAGCCTGGCGACGCGACCAGCTGCAAGACGCTGGGCGACCTGGAGGACATCCTGCGCAGCAACCGCGACTACGACGCGCAACTGGACGCATGGAACGGCTGGCATACCATCGCACCGCCGATGCGCAAGGATTACGTGCGCTTCGTCGAACTGGTCAACGAAGGCGCCAAGGACATGGGTTTCGCCGATGCCGGTGAGGTCTGGCGCTCGGGCTACGACATGCCCGCCCAGCAGATCGCCGCGGAAACCGATCGCCTGTGGACGCAGGTAAAGCCTTTGTACGAGCAGCTGCATTGCTACGCCCGGACCAAACTCGATGCGAAATACGGCAAGGATCGCGGCGAGGTCGCCGGTCGCATGCTGCCTGCACACCTGATGGGCAACATGTGGCAACAGGACTGGAGCAACCTGTGGGACGTGCTGCAGCCCTACCCGGGCGCCAGCAGCCTGGACATCACCGCCGCATTGCAGCGGCAATACCAGCAGAACTACACCAATGAGCTCGCCACCCACGCGACCGCCCCGGGCCCGGCCGATCTTGTGGACATCGAGCGCGCGGCGCAGCTGGACAGCGCCCGGCAGATGGCCAGTCGCGCCCAGGATTTCTACATGTCGCTGGGCATGCCGAAACTGCCCGCCAGCTACTGGACCAGATCGCAGTTCATCAAGCCGCGCGATCGTGATGTCGTCTGCCACGCCAGCGCCTGGGACATGAACATGGCTGGCGATGTGCGCACAAAGGCGTGCATGAAGCCCGATGAGGAGAATTTCACCACCATCTACCACGAGCTCGGGCACGTGTATTACTACATGGCCTACAACAAGCTGACGCCGATCTTCCAGCAGGGTGCGCATGACGGTTTCCACGAAGCCATCGGCGACACCATCGTGCTGTCGATGACGCCGGGTTACCTGCAGTCGGTCGGGCTGGTCGACGCTCAACCGTCATCGCAGGAAGCGTTGATCAACGCGCAAATGCGGATGGCGTTGACCAAAGTCGCGTTCCTGCCGTTCGGGCTGATGATCGATCGCTGGCGTTGGGGTGTGTTCGACGGATCGATCAAGCCCGACGCCTACAACAGCACCTGGTGGAGCCTGAAGGCGAAGTACCAGGGCGTGGCGCCGGTGCAGGCGCGCGGCGAGGATTTCTTCGATCCGGGCGCCAAATATCACGTGCCCGGGAATACGCCTTACACCCGTTACTTCCTGGCCAACATCCTGCAGTTCCAGTTCTACAAGGCACTGTGCGATGCATCGGGCTACAAGGGACCGCTGTACGCGTGCAGTTTCTACGGCAACAAGGCCGCGGGGCAGAAGTACGAAGCGATGTTGAGCAAGGGGGCGAGCCAGCCATGGCAGCAGACGCTCAAGCAACTCACGGGCGGCGAAACAATGGATGCCTCCGCGGTACTCGAATACTTCGCGCCGCTGCAGGATTGGCTCAAGCAGCAGAACGAAGGCCAGACCTGCGGATGGGATGCATCGGCGGCCGCTAATGCAGCCGTCCCCGCCGCGAAGCCACCGGTCTCCGGACCACCGGTGACGCCGCGCGTGCCAGCACCGTCGCTGTCTGCCACCTGACAAAACTGATCCGGGCCATTGTGCCGACCGAGGCCACCGGCAACCTTCTGAACGGATACTCCGCCATGGACGAAAACGCCCTGTGTTCAAGCGACCTTGAAGCGCAGCCGCTATCGCACGCGACAGCCCTGCCCGCCCGGTTTTACTGCGATCCCTCGATGCCGGCACTTGAGCGGACCACCATTTTCGACCGCAGCTGGCAATTCATCGCGCACGTCTGCCAGCTGCGCGATGCCGGCGATCATGTGGTTGCGGACCTGGCGGGATTGCCAGTACTGGCCGTGCGCGGCGTCGATGGCGAAGGCGGTCCCGGTGAGATCCGCGTGTTCCATAACGTGTGCCGGCATCGTGCCGGGCCGATCGCCCTATGCGACGGGCTGGCCGCCAGATCATTGCGCTGCCGCTATCACGGCTGGACCTATCGACTGGATGGACAACTGAAGTCGGCACCGGAGATGGGCGACACGCGCGATTTCAATGTCGCCGACATCCGCCTGCCGCAGCTCCAGGTCCGTGTGTGGCAGGGGCTGGTGTTTGCAGCGGTCGAGGCCGACGCGATGGCGTTCGACGCGCTCGTCGCCGGGATTGGCGCCCGCATCGGCGAAGACCGCGGACTGCAGCAGTACGCACATCACCAGCGCGTCGGTTACGACCTTGCGTGTAACTGGAAGGTCTATGTCGACAACTACCTGGAGGGCTACCACGTTCCACACGTGCATCCCGAGCTGAACCGCATGCTCGATTACCGCAGTTATGTCACCGAGACATCCGAATGGCATTCGCTGCAATGGAGCCCGCTGGAGAGCAGCGACACCCTTTATGGCAATGGTGATGCGCTGTACTACTGGCTGTGGCCCAACACGATGCTCAACATCCTGCCTGGGCGCCTGCAGATGAATCGCGTCGTGCCGCTGGCGGTGGATCGCTGCCGCATCGAGTTCGACTTCTACTATCCGCCGGACGAGTCCGTTGCCGGACAGACGCGTCGGGATGCCGACCTGGCGTTCAGCGATGCGGTGCAGCACGAAGACCTCGGCATCTGCATGGACGTGCAGCGCGGACTCGCGTCCGGATCCTACGTCGCTGGTCGCTTGAATCCCCTGCGCGAGAATGCCGTGCATCATTTCCAGGAGTTGTTGCGGCGCGCGTATCGGGGAATCCAGCTTTGAACAGGCTCCTCTGTCGGAGCGACTTCAGCCGCAAGCTTTCTGCAGACCGTTGATAACCACAAGCGCTCGCGGCTGAAGCCGCTCCCACAGTTCGAAGGGGGAAATTTGAACGCGCCAAGCGTCATTGCACCTGATGTCGGGTCTGCAACTGCCCGCCCGCTCGGCCTCTGGTCCGCGACCGCGCTCGTCGTCGGCAGCATGATCGGCTCCGGTGTCTTCCTGTTGCCGGCGTCGTTGGCTCCGTTCGGTGCGGCGAGCCTGCTGGGTTGGGGCGTGACCTTGTGCGGGGCAATCCTGCTGGCGCTGACATTCGCGCGGCTGTCGGCGCGCTGGCCGCGGACGGGCGGCCCGTATGTCTTCGCCCGCGAAGGCTTTGGAGAGGCTCCGGCATTCGTCGTTGCCTGGAGCTATTGGGTTTCAGTCTGGTGTGGCACCGCGGCGATCGCGGTGGCCTTCGCCGGCAGCGTCGGTGCGATCTGGCCACCATTGACGGCTACGCCGCTGCGCTCGGCCGCCTGTGCGCTCGGCGGCTTGTGGCTATGCAGTGCAGTCAACCTGGCGGGCCTGCGCGACGCCGGACGCATGCAGGTGGTGACCACCATCCTGAAAGTCCTTCCACTGCTGTTGTTCGGCGGCGTGGCGCTGTGGTTCGTCGACAGCAGCCACTACCGGCCGTTCAACCCAAGCGGCCAATCACTGCCAAACGCGGTGCAGGCCACCGTCGCGCTGACGTTGTGGGCGTTCCTCGGGCTCGAGGCCGCGACTGTTCCCGCAGGGTCGATACGCGACCCGCAGCGCACGATTCCGCGCGCGACCGTGCTCGGCACACTGCTGGCAGGCGTCGCCACCATCCTGGCTTGCACTGCCGTGCTCGGTCTGTTGCCCGCCGAGGTCGTCAAAAACTCGCAAGCCCCCATGGTCGATGCCGCGCGCAGCCTGTGGGGCCAAAGTGCGGGCATCGGCATCGCTGCCGTTGCGGCCGTGTCCTGTTTCGGGGCGCTCAATGGCTGGGTTCTGATTTCAGCGCAGGTGCCCTATGCGGCCGCCAACGATGGCCTGTTTCCGCAACGTTTCGCGCAGGTCGGCAAGAGCGGAGCGCCTGTCTTTGGCGTGGTCGCGAGCAGCGGACTTGCATCGGTGCTGGTGCTGTCCAACTACTCGCACTCGCTGGTGCAGCTGTTCACCTTCTCCATCCTGCTGTCGACCGCGGCGACCCTCCTGCCGTATGTCGTCAGCACCGCGGCTTGGCTGCATCGTGGCGATGGCAGTGGCCGCATGGTTGCGGCGCTGGCGTTGCTCTACAGCCTGTACGCACTGGTCGGAACCGGAAGCGAATCGTTGTTGTGGGGTGGCGCTCTGGTGCTGGCGGGCCTGCCGATCTACGCCTGGCGCAGATGGCATTCGGGATCCCGCGGCGCCGGGCCATGACCGGCTGACTACATCTCGTCGGTGGGCTCCAGGGACGGTACCGCGGACGCTGGCGCATCGGGAATTGCGCGCCCTGCGTGCATTTCCCACCGCCAGAACGCCCAACCCAACGCCGCAAACACCGCCGTGCCGAGCGCCAGGTGCAGTGGCACGCGGCTGAGCCATGGCGAGAGCACACCGGCAATCAGCGCGTTCGATACCAGGCTCGTGAACGCCTGCAACGACGATGCCGCCCCGCGTTGACGCGGATACATGTCGAGGATGGCCAGCGTCAGGATCGGGAACACCAGACCGATGCCAAACGCGTTGAGCGTCATCGGCAACACCGCCCAGGGCACCGTCGGTACATGGACGACAATGTTGTACACCACGTTCGCCGTGACTGCGACGCCACAGCAGGCGAATCCGATCGTGCTCTGCCGACGACCGCTTACGCGCCCGGCAATGCGTCCGGATACGAATGCGCCCAGCATCATGCCGCTGATCATCGGTACGAAAAACCAGGCAAAGCTACGCTGGTTCAACCGCAGGATGTCAAGCACGAATGCCGGGGCCGATGCGATATAGAGAAACAAAGCGCCGAAGTTGAACGCGCCGGCCGCAGCCAACCGCTGGAAACGTGGGTTGAGAAAGATACCGACGTAATCGCGCAGCAGTCGTTTCGGTTTCAGCGACGACCGCGCCGACGATGGATGCGTTTCCGGCAATCCGAACCACGTCGCCAGCCACAACGCCGACGAGAACACCACCAGGAACCAGAAGATCATCGGCCAGCGTTGCCATCCCAGGATCCAGCCACCGATCACCGGCGCGATCGCGGGCGCAATGCCAAAAATCATCGACACCTGGCTCATCAGGCGCTGGGCATCGTCGCCATGCAGCAGATCGCGGATGACCGTTCGGCCGACGATCAATCCGACGCCCGCCGACAACCCCTGCAGCGCGCGGAACGCCAGCAACGTCGGCAGGTCGCTGGCCAACGCGCACCCCACGGATGCGAACACGAAGACGGCCAGGCCACCGAGGATCACGGGGCGTCGTCCAATCGCATCCGACAGCGGCCCATGCACGACGCTCATCAGCGCATAGGCGAACAGGTACACGCTGATCGTCTGCTGCATCGCGACAGCATTCGCGCCCAGCTGTGTCCCGATCTGCGGAAATGCGGGGAAGATCGTGTCGATCGAGAACGGCCCGAACATCGCCAACCCGCCCAGCAGCAGGGCCAGGTTGCGGAAGTTCAGCGGATGCCGGGGGGTATTGATCGCATTGCCGTTGTCCATGGAACCAAGCATAAAGCGGTGGCCGCTCCGCAACGGCGGGCCCGTCCCGCGTACGCGTGTACCGGGCGCAAGTTGAAGCCGACCCGCGGTTGCAGCGCTGCTTTTTGCTGGTGGTACCCTACGACGATGAAGCGCCCGCGTTTCTCCCGCCGACTCATGCATTGGTTGCTGGCCGTGGCCTTCATCCTTCCGGGGGCGACTGCGCCCGCCCGGGCCGTGGCGGAGCAGCTGAACGCAGCGGCCACGCACACTGACGCAATGGTCGGCAATCCGTGTGCCGACATGCCGGCGACCACACACGCTCCCGACAATCATGATCCGTGTGCCACGCACGGCTGCGACCTGTCGACGTGCCTGGGGACCGCCTGCCTATCCGACGTACCCCACGTAGGTGCAAACATTCCTGGTGCTACAAGCCCGATTCCGTGGCGGCAACCGGTGCCACCATCGCGGTCGTCCGAAAGCCCGTTGAGGCCGCCGATCGCCTGATTCTCCCGATGGGCGCACCTGCGCCCCTTGCCGCAATGCGCGGCGATCACGGAGAACGCAATGACAAGGTCCCAACACCGCGCATGCCTTGTGCTGCTCGGGCTGCTGCCGATGGCCGCGATGGCCAAACCAATCGCCTACGCGCATGGCACTACGCTGATGATCGAATACGGCGCCGGCACCATGAACGAAGTGCAGCTGTTCCACGCGCCAGCCTACTGGTACTCGCTGGGCGGCGGCTGGCTGGACCTGACGAGCGACGACCGGCGCAAGTCGCGACACATCACGTACGTGCGCGGCAACGTGCTGGCCAAGCGCTGGAACATGCCCGGCGCGCAGGCCAACGTCTTCGCATGGGGCGGGATCGGGTCCGCTACCGGCAATGATTTTTCCGGCAGCACATTGGCGCGCGACATCGGCTTGCAGGCGGATGTCGAAACCCGGCGCCTCTATGCCTCGTTGCGTTCGGACCTGGAGGAAAGCGACCACTTTTCCCATCGCATCGACACCCTGCAACTGGGCATCGCTCCGTACAAGCACGACTACACGACGCTGGCGACGTGGGTTGTCCTGCAGGGCCGGCAATACACCGGCGCGCTGCATTCCGGCGTTGAGACTGCGCTGCTGTTGCGATTCTTCAAGGGCGGCACGTGGATCGAATTCGGTGCAACGACCGACGGCAAGGTGCAGACAATGGCCATGTTCAATTTCTGAAACAACACATCCAATGAGGTTTCCCATGAATCACAGACAACTACTGCTTGCGCTCCTGTTGCTGACGGCGTGCACGTTGGCATCGGCCCGTACGATCGAGATGAAGGTCAACGGCCTGGTGTGCGCGTTCTGCGCTCAGGGCATCGAAAAGACGCTCAAAGCGTTGCCCGCTACCGACCAGGTTTACGTCAGCCTTGAAAACCGCATCGTTGCGGTGCACCTCAAGGACGGAAGCGATATCGACGACGCCACCTTGCGCAAGGCGATCACCAATGCCGGCTACTCGGTCGTCGGAATCCAGCGCACCGACACCCCGCTCGATGTCATCCGCCAACGAGCCAGGCATGACTGACACCACGATCGCACCCCTGCGCCGCACCCTCGGCGTTGCGTTGATCACCTTGATCGCCAGCGGTGGCACGCTGGTGTGCTGCGTGCTGCCGGCGTTGATGGTGGCGTTGGGTGCCGGCGCCGCACTGGCCGGACTGGTGACCGCCGTCCCGCAGCTGGTGTGGTTGTCGGAGCACAAAGCCGGCGTCTTCGGCTTGGCGCTGCTGATGCTGGGAGCATCGGGCGCCTCGCTGTGGCACGCGCGGCGCCTGCCTTGTCCCGCCGATCCCGCGCTGGCTTTGGCGTGCCGGCGGTTGCGTGGCACGAGCGTGTTCCTGTGGTGGCTGGCGTTGCTATGCACGCTGACCGGCGCACTGTTCGCCTTCGCGCTGCCAGCCTTGCAGTGATGCGCTGATCCGATGGAAGGGCGACCATCGGTCGCCCTTCGATTTGCGCTAGCCAGCCGGACCCTTGAGTTCGACCAGGTTGCCTTCCGGGTCGAACAGGTATTGCGAAGGACCTTCGCCCTCGGCGCCGTAACGCGAACCGAATTCGCCGACCCGCACACCATGTGCAGCCAGGTGCGCCGTGATCGCATTTGGGTCGAACGGAGCCACGCTCAGGCAGAAATGGTCGACGTTGCGCCCTTCCGTGGCCGGTCCGGCACCACCCATGCTGCCAAGCTTGCCGGCGATGTCGACCAGGTCGATCAGCGAGGCACCCGCGCGCAACTGCAGCAGACCAATGGCGTCCTGCCGGCGTTCGACGCTGCAGCCGAGCACGTCGCAATAGAAGGCCTGCATCGCTGCGACATCACGCACACGCAGGACGATGTGATCCAGCTGCCGGATGGAAAATGGCACGGTCATGCGCGACTCCCTGCCTGGCACAGCGGACAGGATAGTCCGTCGTCGGTGATCACCTGCACGACGGCCGCACGACCGTCGCGGGTCAGTGCCCGCGCTCGCTCAACCAGCGATCGATGGCCGGCAGGCGCGCATCGCGCACGTGCCTGCGGTAGACGATGCTGGCGATCGCGGTATCGGTGGCGCGGCGCGAACCGGCCGCGATGTAGCGATCGGCGAACGCCTTGAGCTTGTCGACCATCGCCGGATCCAGCGACTGGGACGCCAGTCCCGGGTAGTACCGGCTGCGCGACGTGGAATCGATGCGCTTGTCCACCTGCGCCCGATGGGCCACCGCAAAGTCGAACGCCTGGTCAGGATGCAGGCGCGAGACCGTCGAGATCATGCTTGCGCTGTTGGTTGCACCGGGTTCGTCGGTGAGCGCCAGCTCCAGCGCGCGTTGCGCCAACTGCGGGTCTTCCGCCGACGACAGCAACCCGTACAACTCGTCTTTCACCAGGGGCGCCGTTTCCTTGACGGCATCGGCGTGCAGCTGGTCCCACGTTGCCGCATCGGCATGGCGCGCCACGACCGCGAGCACGGTCCTGCGCAATGGGGGCGCCAAAGCCGTGGGATCGCTCGCTTGCGCGGCATACCGACGCCGCGCCTCGGCCACCACCACCGGATCGTTCAACGTCGACAACGCGTGGATCAGATCCGTACGCAGGATCCTGGTCGGTGCGGTGTCGGTGGCGCGCTCCAGCCATCCGATGCGCGCGAGCACGGGTGCGAGTTGCGCGACTCCGAAGGCACGCAGGCGCTGCTGCCGCACACGGTCGCCGCGGTAGTACGCATCCAGCGACTCCATGCTGTTGGCGATGTCTCCCCAGACGCTGGGGTCGGCGTCCGCCGACGCAGCCGTCACAAGGTCCAGATAATCCGATGTCGGCTGCAACCCACCCAGCCCAAGGTCCCAGGCTTCCGCCATGACACCGAGCTGGTCGATCGTCGCAAGCTGCATGAAATGGCTGCGCAACACTGCGAACAGCGGCGGCGCGAACCACGTGTGGTAGTAGCCGCTCTGGCCTGCATTGACGACCACTGCGCCGCAACCGGGCACCACCAGCGTCCCGTGGTGGTCGACGACCAGCGTGCGCGCGACGGGGTTGCCTGGCACCTGCGCAA
>JAQGOI010000043.1 GCA_028293685.1 Lysobacteraceae bacterium
TCTGCGCGACCAGCGTTTCGAGGTGCGCGATGCATGACCGTGATCGCGACCAGTCTTCAGTGCAAAGCGAGGGCCCCGTATGTACCGGACAATCACTGGACTGGTCCAAGGAAAATGGCCTTATTCCCGCGATCATCCAAGACGCCAGCAACGGCCGCGTGCTGATGCTGGGCTACATGAACCGTGCGGCGCTGGCCATCACGCAGGCATCGGGAAAGGTCACTTTTTTCAGCCGCAGCCGGCAGCGTCTATGGACCAAGGGCGAGAGCAGCGGGAATTTCCTGCGACTGATCTCCATCACGCCCGATTGCGACAATGACAGCCTGCTGGTCCAGGCGCTGCCGCAAGGACCCACGTGCCACCTTCAACGCGCCAGTTGTTTCGACCAGGCGCCGGCCAACTTTCTGGCGGAGCTCGACCAGTTGATCGCGACCCGTGAACGTGAGCGGCCCGAGGCCAGCTACACCACACGCCTGTTCGAATCGGGGTTGCGCCGCATCGCACAGAAGGTGGGCGAGGAGGGCGTCGAGACCAGCCTGGCTGCGGTGATCGAGGACGACGCGTCGCTGCTCGGCGAAGCAGCGGACCTCGTCTACCACTTGTTGGTTCTGCTGCGCGCCCGGGGCCTGTCGCTTTCCGAGGCAGTACGCGTGCTCGAGCAACGTCATCGCTGAAAAAAGCGCTACATGTCATCCGATTGCACGAGACCGGATCTCAGACTCAGCGCGACGGCCTTGCTTCTCGAATTCACGCCCAGCTTGCCGAGGATGTTCTTGACGTGGAATTTAATGGTGTCTTCGGTCACGCCGATCTCCTGCGCGATCTGCAGGTTGCTGTGCCCACGCACGATCCAGTGCAGCACTTCCAGTTCGCGTGCCGTCAGGTCCGGGTGGATGGCGACCTGGTCGGCCTTGCGTCCCACGGCAGGCGACAGATATCGACCACCGCGAAAGACCGTGCGGATGGCGCCCAGAAGCTCTTCGGACGGTGCGTTCTTGAACAGATAGGCCTGCGCACCGGCGTGCAGGGCATTGGCGATCTCGCTGCCTCCAGCGTTCGCCGTGAGCACGAGGAATCGTGCAGCCGGTGATCTTGCACGCAGGATGGTAATCAGTTCGATGCCGCTCATATCGGGGAGGGACAAATCCACGAGGGTCACATCCGGTGCGCGCGACTCGAACAGCGCAATTGCTTCGGCGCCGCTCGCGGCTTCGCCTGCGAGTTCGAAATCGTCCTGGTAGCCCACGATCGCGACAAGCCCCGCGCGTACGACCGGGTGATCGTCAACCACCAGCACCCTGATTCTCGGTTGTGCGCTCATCCGTCGACTCTCGCTATGCCTTTTCCGCAGATACGCCGCCATAACTTGGCGAATGTGCCGAGGCGGGGAATGCAAAGCGACACCTGCGTACCCTTGCCCTGTTCGCTTGTCACGTCCAGGCTGGCGCCCAGGCGCTCGGCACGATGGTGCATGTTTCTCATTCCGTACCCACGTGCAGGTTGTTGGACTCCCCGGTCCGGGACGAAGCCGATGCCGTCGTCCGACACGGACAGACGCATCGAGTCCGCCGCGTACGTCAGGTCGATCCATATCGTCTTGGCGTGACCGTGCTGGATGGCGTTCGATATCGCTTCCTGGGCGATCAATACGACATGATGCTTGGCTTCCGGTCGCATGTTCCATCCCGTTCCGGATGAATGAAAGTCCAGTTCCTCCACGCGTCCGCGTGCAAGTTGTCGAGCCATCGATGAGAGCGACTCCTTCAGGTTCTTCTGGTCCAGGACCGGCGGGCTGAGGTTCCATACCGAGTACCGGGCGTCGTCCAGGCTGGTCTTGGCAAGATCGCGCGCCGATACCAGATGCGTCGAGGTCATGTTGGGAGCTCGCGTCATGCTCATCAATGCCGCTTCCGTCTGGAAGACAATGCCGCTCAAGCCTTGTGCAAGGCTGTCGTGAATTTCCCGGGCGATGCGCTGGCGTTCTTCAAGGACAGCAGCCCTCGCATGCAGCCAATTGACGCGTAGCCGGTACATGGCCCACAGCAGGGAGAGGCCGGCCAACCCACACAGCAGCCGGAACCATGACGTCTGGTAGAACTGCGGGCGCAGGTCGAATCCGAGTGTGGCTTCCTTGTCACTCCACTTGCCGGTCTCGACCCTGGCGCCGACGCGGAATGTGTAATGCCCGGGCGACAGGTTCGTGTAGTTGGCGACGCGTTGACTGCCGCCTGCCACCCATTGTTCGTCGAAGCCTTCCAACCGATAGCGAAACTGTGTTCGCTCCGGCGAAGAAAGATTGGGAGCCGTGTACCGGATTTCCAGTCGACGCGTCCCTGGCGCCAGCCGCACGGACTCGGCGAGGTTGACCCGAACCTCGTCGGCGAACATCTCTTCGATATGCGCAGGCAATTGATGGGCGTTGAACGACAGGTGCGCGGGATCGACGACGACGACTCCCTTTGTGGTCGGAAACCAGAGCCGCCCATCACGAGCACGCCAGCCATTCGGTTGCGTGCCGGTGTTGAGCTCGAGGGTCTTCATTCCGTCTGCCTTGCCGAAGACGATGGGTTGCACGACTCGACTGGTTCCCGCGGCGACCGCATCAAGGTCATGGCGGGTAAGACGGGAAATTCCTTTGTTCGATCCGATCCACAGGTCCGCGGCGGAGTCTTCCAGGATATTGCCGATCGTATCGTCCGGCAGCCCCTGGTGCGTCGTGTATTGCGTGATGCGGCCGTTCTAGAGCCGGTACAGACCGCGCCACAACGTGCCGATCCACAGAACGTTCCGTGATTCGAAATACTACGTGACAATCCATGCATTTGCAG
>JAQGOI010000072.1 GCA_028293685.1 Lysobacteraceae bacterium
TGCTTGGTCCGGCGCCTGTCACATGGCGTACTACGTGAGCTCGCGGCTGTAAGCCGCTCCTACGAGGGGCAGGCTACCGGTCGTGGTCTGCCAGTCATGCAGGTAATCATCGCGACTGACGTCGCTCCCACAGGAGCGAGCTGCGAGCGTTTGGGCTCTGCTAGGCTCCGCCAACGCAAGGGGATTCATGGCGCCGGCTTTGAAACAGCACTCCCAGTTCGCATTGCTACGCCAGCGCCGCTTCGCGCCGTTTTTCGCGACGCAGTTGCTGGGCGCGTTCAACGACAACGTCTTCCGCAACGCGACGATCGTGTTGATCGTGTCGCAGCTGGGGCTGGGCACGTCGCAGGCGTCGCTCTACACCAACCTTGCGCCGGCGTTGTTCATCCTGCCGTTCTTCCTGTTTTCGGCGCTGGCCGGGCAATTCGCCGAGAAATACGAGAAGACGCGACTCATCCGCTGGATCAAGCTGTTCGAGATCGCCGCCATGGCGATCGCCGCATGGGGCTTCTATGCGCACCACGCCGGGCTGCTGCTGGTGGTGCTGTTCCTGATGGGACTGCATTCGACACTGTTCGGGCCGATCAAGTATTCGATCCTGCCGCAGGCGCTGCACGCCGACGAACTGGTCGGCGGCAACGGCCTGGTTGAAACCGGCACGGCGCTGGCCATCCTGTTTGGAATGATGCTGGGCGGCAGCCTGATGCTGTCGCCTGCGCACGGGCCGCTGCTGGCGTCCGTTGCGGTGCTGACCATCGCGGTCGTGGGCTACGCCTGCAGTCGCGCGATACCACCAGCACCACCGACGGCACCGTCACTGCGGATCAACTGGAACATCGCTTCGGAAACGCTGCGCATGCTGGCGTTGTGCCGGCGCCAGCGCGCCGTGTTCAATTCGGTCCTGGGAATTTCCTGGTTCTGGTTTTTCGGGACGGCGCTCACGGCGCAACTGCCCGTCTACGCCGAAACCAATCTCGGCGGCGGCAGTGCCTTGTTCCTGCTGACACTGGGCACGTTCTCGATCGGTACCGGCATAGGATCGCTACTGTGCGAAAAAATGTCGGGGCGCACGGTCGAGATCGGACTGGTGCCGCTCGGCGCATTCGGCATCAGTGCCTTCGCACTCGACCTGTACTTCGCGCGGCCCGGCACGGCGACCGCGCATGCGCTCGGCATCCGCGAGTTCATGCTGGCCGGCGGCAGCGTGCGCATCCTCGCGGACCTGATGCTGATCGGCGTGTTTGGTGGTTTCTTCCTGGTGCCGTTGTTCGCGTTGGTGCAAAGCCGCACGCCCAGGTCGGAACTGTCGCGGGTGATCGCCGGCAACAACATCCTCAACGCATTGTTCATCGTGTCGGCCGCGGTATTCGGCATCGCGGCGCAGCAATGGCTGCACTGGAGCATTCCGCAATTCTTCCTGGCGTTGGCCATCCTCAACGCGATCGTCGCGGTCTACATTTTCACGCTGGTGCCCGAATTCCTGATGCGGCTGCTCAGCTGGTTGCTGGTGAAGACCCTGTACCGGCTGCGGGTGAGCGATATCGAACAGATTCCCGACGATGGCCCGGCATTGATCGTCTGCAACCACGTCAGCTACATGGACGCGCTGATCCTTGCCGGTGCGATACCGCGACCGCTCCGCTTCGACATGTATTACCGGATTTTCGACATTCCGGTCATGAGCTGGATCTTTCGCACCGCACGCGCGATTCCCATCGCCGGCGCGCGCGAAAATCCCGAGCTCATGCAGCGGGCCTTCGCCGACGTGCAGGCCGCACTCGATGCGGGCGAGCTGGTGTGCGTGTTTCCCGAAGGCGCGCTCACGCCCGATGGGCAGATGGCGGCGTTCAAGTCGGGTATCGAACGCATGCTCGCCGCGCGGCCCGTCCCCGTCGTGCCGATGGCGTTGCGGGGCATGTGGGCGAGCATGTGGAGTCGCCGCGATACGCGCCTTGGGCGAATGCGCGCGCCGCGGCAGTTTCGTGCCGATGTCGAAGTGGTTGCCGGGACGGCGATCGCAGGCACTACGGCGACCGCGCGGGATCTGGAGACGATGGTGCGCGCATTGCGCGGCGATGCCGCGTAGCGGCTTCGGTCAGCCGACCCAGCCCGCCACGACGAACAGGGCCAGCACGGCCAGCCACAGCAGCAGGATGCGCCAGACGAGGCTCATGGCGTCGCGCAGTTCGGGCAGCTCGCCCATCGCGGTCACCAGGACGCCCGATGCGACGACACCGTGGTCGGCGTAGTCCATTGCTTCGTCGGCAAGCTCGGTGCGCACGCTGGCACGCGCTGCGGCCGCGAGGAAGTTGGCATCGAAGTGAAACGACGCGCCACGGTTGTCCTTCCAGGCACCCACGACCGTATCGAAATCACCGACCAGCGCCAGTGCCAGCGTCATCAGTTGCGCCACCGGCCAGTCGAGCAGCGCCAGCCACGCTTTCGCGCCAGCGCGGGTCTCGGCCGGCAAGTCGGCCGCATCGCCTTCGGCCGACAGCGCGCTCAGGCGATACAGCAGGGCGCCTACGGGGCCAAGCAACAGGAACCAGAACAACACGCCAAACCAGCGACGCAACGCGGTGTTGAACACGGCTTCGACGAGTGACGCCGGATTCATCGACGCGGCACCGAGGCGCGCAGCCGCCTGCACCCGCGCGGCAGGATCGGCGGCAGCCATGATCGCTTCCACGTCCAGATCCAGATCGCGCGGCCCCCAGCTGTAGAACACCGCGGCGATGCCAAAAACCAGCCCGGCCAGTCCAAGCAGGGGTTTGGCCAGCGCGAGCTGGAACAGCCCGACCACCAGCAGCGGCGGCAGCAATGCCAGCACCAGGCCTTGGCGCCCGCGCCAGAAGCCTGTCGGGAAGCGCGCATCCAGCCAGAGCAGCCAGCGCTGGTACCAGCTGAAGTCGCGAACCCCCGCTGCCAGCGACGGTGCGACATGGCCAAGCACGAGCGCGATGACGGCGGCGATGAGCGTGAGCGACATGGCCCGATTGTACGCAACCGGCCGCGGGGCCAGTCAGAGAGCCTTGGCCTGCACGCCTGGCGGTCGAAGCCGCCTTGTCAGGCCACGCCGTCGTATTCCAGCAGCCACTGCTCGACCAGCCAGCGTGCAATCGAAATGGGGGGCGACAACACGATCCCCGGATGCCCATCGGGCAGCACTTCGCTGCCGTCGCGCGCAAGGCCGTCACGCACGTCCTGCGCGCTGAACCAGCGCACGTCCTCAAGCTCGTCGCCGACAACGGGCTCGTCTCCCGCGGCTTCGGCGATGAAGCCCAGCATCAGCGAGCCGGGGAACGGCCAGGGTTGCGAGGCCAGGTAACGACTGCGATGCACGCGCACGCCGGCCTCCTCGAAGACTTCGCGCGCGACGGTCTGTTCCAGCGACTCCCCCGGTTCAACGAAACCGGCGAGCACCGAATACCGCCGCGGTGGCCATGGCGTCTGGCGCCCGAGCAACAGACGGTGCCCGTCGGTGACGGCGGCAATCATCGCTTGGTCGGTGCGCGGGTAGTGCTCGCTGCCGCACTGTGCGCAACGAC
>JAQGOI010000120.1 GCA_028293685.1 Lysobacteraceae bacterium
CCGGTTGTCGAACGTTACAACTGTGCACCGGAGTGCCAGGCGGGTGATGAACAATGGCGGCCAGGCCGCGCTGCCTAGCCGATAGCCGCTGATCAGTCAGACCGCCGGTCCTTGTCCGATGACATCGTAGTAAAGCGAGATTTCGTTGGTGGTCGAGAGTGGCATCGCGCCAGCTGTTCCTGGAGCCGATCGTGTGGCGGCCGCGGTCGCCATGGTCCTCACGCCACGGTCAGATCGTGTTGTTGTGCAAACGACGCCACGGCCGGCGCGAACAACGCCTGCGACCGGCCGCCGACGAACACGCCGATATGGCCGCCGGGCAGCGCCAGTTCAGTGTAGTCGGACGTGCCCGCCTTCGGACCCAATGCGCGGGAGGTGGCGGGCGGGATGATGTGGTCGTCATTGGCGTAAACGTTCAGCACCGGCATCCGGATATTGCCCAGGTCGACCCGTCGCCCATCCAGCTCCCACTGATTTTGCACCAGCTTGTTCTGCTGGTACAGGTCCTTCATCCATTGCTTCGCCGCCTCGCCGGGGTGGTCGGGCCGATCGGCGATCCACTTCTCCATGCGCAGCCAGTTCATCAGCCGCTGTTCGTCGTCGGCGATCTCCAGCAGGTCGAAGTTGTATTTCAGCAGGCTGCGCATCGGCGACATCTGGTTGAAGATCGCACCCATGAACTCGCCGGGCAGGTTGCCGTTGGCGTCGATCAGGCGGTCCACGTCCTCGGGAGAAAGGCTGCGGGTCCAGATGTTGATGAAGCCGTGGCCGAGCCGGTCCTCGACCGTGTCGGCGTGGAAATCGATCGGCGTGATGGTCAGCGTCAGGGTGTTGACCCGTTCCGGTTCCAGCGCCGCATAGGCGGTGGTGAACACGCCCCCTTCGCACACGCCCAACAGGTTGACCTTCGGCACGCCGGCCCGCTTCATGATCTCTGCTACGCACCCGCCAAGGTAGCCCAGGATGTAATCGGCCAGCGTCTGGTAGCGGTCGGCCCGCGACGGGTTTCCCCAGTCCACGACATAAAGATCGAGCCCCAGGTTCAACAGGTTGCGGACCAGCGAGCGGTCTTCCTGCAGGTCTGTCATCGTCCAGCGGCCGATCAGACCGTAACAAATCAGTACGGGCACATTGACCCGCTTCTCCGCCAATGGGCGAAAATGGAACAGACTGACCTTGTCCTGGCTCCAAACCAGGTCCTTCGGTGTCGTCGCGATTTGCACGTCCGCGTCGCGCATTTCGTGCAGCAATTGTCCGCCGGTCAGCATCTTGGTGCCGAGCCTGGCGGCGTCAGACAACGCGGCGGCCGGGCTTGTTCCGACCTGGGTCATGTGTGCGTCCCCCTGTTGTTGGCGCTGGGCCGTCGCGCGGGTCGTGCCGCTCGCGATGGTTCGGCGGAAGCGGACGATTGCTTTGACGACGCTGGTTGCGGCTTTGGCGACCTGGCCGACCGCTTTGACGGCGCAGCCGGCGCGGCTAACGGCTCTGCCGACGAAGCCGACGACGCTGACGGCGCAGTCGATGGCTCCGACCACGCAGCCGATGAAGCCGACGACCCTGCCGACGACGCCGACGACTCTGCCGACGCAGCCAATGGCTGTGACGACGCGGGCTGGGCTGCGACCAGCGCCGGCATCTGCTGTTCGCGACGCAACGCACGTAGCTCCCGCCGAAGTTCGGTCACGGTACGGTGCACGTCGTCCAGTTCCGTGCGCGTCGGAAAGCCGTACTGCTTGCCAAAATGTTCGACCAGTTCCTGCTGCGCCATGCGCAAAGCCGTGGTAGCTCGGATCATCGCCGCCTGAGACTGCAGGAACGGCTCCGATCTCTGGCTTTCCAGTAGTTGCCGATTGGCCGTTTCAGTCCACAGCGCCAGCGCGGCCCTGGCGTCCAATTTCGTGTCCGATGCCGATTGCCCGGCCAGTTGTTCGGTGAAACGGCGGCCGGCCTGCAACCAGGCCTGCAGCACGACCGCGTTGTGCTCCAGGCCACGGCGGCGCACGTTCATCCACGCCTGCAAGACGCCCGCGTAGCGCCGTTCGGCTTCCCACAGGTCGGCGAAGCGAGGCCCTTCGGCCATCCGGCCCAGCACATCGTCCAGTTCGCCGGTGCCGCCGATCCAGCTTCGTGGATCGACGATTTTGCGGAACGTGGCTTCGACGACCCCATCGCCACCGGCTGTCGTTGGAACAGCCGTGGCAAGCTTGCCGCACACGGCAGCCGCCGCCGACCAAAGCTCCATCACCGATTTGCTGGCGTTCGCCAGTTCGGTGGCGCCAGCCGAAAGGTCGCCCGGCATTTCCGGTTGCATCGGGAACTTGCCCGACGTGACCGCTTTCATGCCCTGCGCGAGGGCCGCGCCCGCCTGTTCCTGTGCCCTCATCAAGGCCTGGCCCTGCGCGGTCCAGAAGTCGGTGACGGCTTTTGAGTAATCGAACGGGTTCATCTTGAGAACTCGATGAGGTGGCGGACCGGCGCGTTGCGAGGCAGCCCGACACGACGCGGAATGGCGCGGATCGGCCCGCCCGGCCCGATGGATTTGCCCTTCATCCTGCGCTTCTCCTTGCTGTCAGTACTGCAACGTCGCCACGCCGCGCAGTTCCTCCGGCGTGCTGGTGCCGAAGCCGAAGAATTCGAGGTAGGCCGGGATCATCTCGAACAGCATGTCGGTGCCGACCTGGACCGTACAGCCTTTTTCCATTGCCGCACGAAGCAACGGGGTGAATTCTTCCTTCATGACGACTTCGCCAACGAATGTGTCCGGCGTGATCCTGGAGACATCGACCGGCAGGGGATCGCCCGGTTTCATGCCAAGCGGCGTCGCGTTGACGACGATGTCGTAGTCAGCGGGATCCTTCGACCCGGTCTTCACCTCCAATCTGGGGTAGTATTGCCGCAGCCGATCGCCTAGCGCCTCGGCCGAGGCAGTGGCCGGATCGAACAGACTGATCGCCGACAGCCCGGCCGCCGCCAAGGAGGCCGCGATGGCGGAGCCGACACCGCCGCAGCCCACCACCAGCGCACGTGCGCCGGCGATCCGCTTGCCCTTGCGCTCCACGCCGCGGGTGAAGCCGGCACCGTCGAACATGTCCCCGAGCAGCGATCCGTCGGGCCGGCGCAGGATCGCGTTGCAGGCGCCCGCGATCTTCGCCGTCGTCGTCATCTCGTCCACCAGGTGCGTCGTCGTCACCTTGTGCGGCATCGTCACCAGGGCACCCTGCACGTTGGTGGTACGAAACAGCGCCTTGAGCAGATCGGGATAATTCGACGGCTCGACACCCACCGGCACGACGACGACGTCGATGCCCTTCATCTCGAACCAGGGGTTGTAGATCATCGGTGCCTTGAATGATTCGGTCGGATAGCCGAGATGGACAATAAGTTTGGTTCTGCCGGTGATCATGGTTTTACTCCCGAAACCGAGTAAAGCTCGCGGTGGTTTTCGCCGTTCGCCGCTACCCGAACCAGGCTGCCTGGTGCGGCGTTATCAGACATCGAAGAACACCGTTTCCTGGTCGCCCTGAAGGCGGATGTCGAACACGTAGACGACGCCATCGTCGCGTGCCTCGCGCCGAGCCAGCAAGGTCTGCCGGCGGATGGCGGGTTCGATCATGCGCAGG
>JAQGOI010000323.1 GCA_028293685.1 Lysobacteraceae bacterium
ATGTCCCGGAATACCAGGCATTGCGGCGCGAACTGGAAGGCCTGTCCGGTCACATCAACGGCCTGCACGCGACGCCGGACTGGACGCCGGTGCGCTACGTCAACCGCAATTTCCCCCACGAGCTGCTGACGGGTTTTTACCGAGTGGCCGACATCGGACTGGTCACGCCGCTGCGCGATGGCATGAACTTGGTGGCCAAGGAATATGTGGCTGCGCAGGATCCGGAGAAGCCCGGCGTGCTGGTGCTGTCACGTTTTGCGGGCGCTGCCAGCGAACTGGGCCCGGCGCTGCAGGTCAACCCATACGACCTGGACGGCGTTGCCGACGCCATTGCGCAGGCCTTCGTGATGCCGCTGGCCCAACGCAGGGAACGCTGGCGCGCCATGATGGATACGCTGGAGCGCCACGACATCGGTGCCTGGCGACGCGGCTACCTCGATGCCCTTGCAGCGGCCTGACACGGCAGTCGACGGTACTGCTACGACGCGCGATGGATGATCGTCGCCAGGCGACCGGTGGTGCCGTCGCGGCGGTGGGAAAAGAAACGCTGCGCATCGGAAATCGTGCACAGGCCGCCGCCGCGGATCGTTTGTAGGCCAGCGCTGCGTAACCGCTGATGCGCCAGCGCGTACAGGTCGACACGCCAGTGGTCCGGTCGCGTCGCGACGAAAGCCGACCCCGCCCGTGGATCCAACGCGACGAACGCATCGAAGACGTCCTGCCCAACCTCGTATGCGTCCGGACCCGCAGCCGGACCAAGCCACGCGACGAGGTCGCCTGGCGCGGCATGCATCGCCGATACCGTGGCTTCGAGCACGCCGGCCGCCAGCCCCCGCCAGCCGGCATGAGCGGCCGCGATTTCATTGCCGCTGCGGGCCGCAAACACGACCGGCAGGCAGTCGGCCGTCAGGATCGCGAGCACGGTGCCCGGGGTTCGGCTGACGGCGGCATCCGCTTCGGGTTCGTCATGGCCCGGTTCGATGGCGACGCCAATCCCATGCACCTGGCGCAACCAGCGCGGCGCGCCGGGCAATGCGCGACGCGATATCAGCGCCTCCCGATTGCGCCGGACCGCGTCGGGATCGTCACCGCAACGCGCGCCCAGGTTGAAGTCGTCGAATGGTGCGTGGGACGCGCCGTCGCCATGACGCAGCGTCGTGAACGCCACCACGCCTGGAATGCCGATGTCCGCATCGAGCGTGCTGACCGGAGCGCCCATCGCCGACGCGTCAGCGCCGCGCCACTGCCGCCGCGGCATCGTCGCGCAGCGCGTTCATCAACTGCACCATGTCATCGGGCACCGGCGCCGTGCAACGCACCGGTTCGCCGGTGATGGGGTGCGCGAATTCGAGCGTCTCGGCATGCAGCGCCTGGCGACGGAAGCCGCGCAACGTATCGATCAGCTCGGGCGTGGCGCCCTTGGGCAGTTTCAGCGATCCGCCATAGACGGGGTCGCCGATGATCGGATGCTTTAGATGCGCCATGTGCACGCGGATCTGATGCGTGCGCCCGGTTTCCAGCCGGCATTCGAGCGCGGTGTGCGCGCGGAAGCGTTCGCGCAGGCGGTAGTGCGTGACGGCCTCGCGGCCGTCGTCGCGCACGGCCATGCGGATGCGGTCGTGCGGATGGCGTTCGATCGCGCCGGTGGCGGTGCCACCAGAGACCAGTGCACCCACGACCACCGCCAGGTATTGGCGATGCACGCCGCGCGCCGACAATTGCGCGACCAGTGCGGCATGGGCCTGCAATGTGCGCGCGACCACCATCACGCCCGACGTGTCCTTGTCCAGGCGATGGACGATGCCGGCACGGGGCAGCGCCACCAGCGTCGGGTCGCGGTGCAGCAAGGCGTTGACCAGCGTGCCGGTGGGATTGCCGGCGCCAGGATGGACGACCAGCCCGGCCGGTTTGTTGAGCACGATGACCTGGTCGTCCTCGAACAGCACGTCCAGGGCGATGTCCTCCGGCTCGGCCTGCGTCTGGACGTCCAGGACGGCCGTGAGCGAGACGGCTTCGCCGCCACGCACCGGGTCGCGGCCGCGCACCGTGCGGCCGTCGAGCAGCAGGTCGCCCGACTTGATCCACAGACTCAGCCGCGACCGCGAGAATTCCGGGAACAGTTCGGCCACCACCGCATCGAAGCGGCGGCCGGCAGCGGCGTCGGGCACGCAGGCGGCGCGGATTTCGATGGCGTCGGACGACGGTGCAGGCATTGCGCTGGGAACTCCGGGAAGGTTAAGGGAGGCACGGCTCCGGCTGCTATTATCGGCGCTTCGTGCCTCCGGCGCCTTCGTCCCAGCCCAATGACCTCACGTTTCCGCTCGTCCAGCGCGCCCACGCAACGCGTGTCGATGCTGCGTCACCTGTCCGTACGCTCGCTGTTGCTGATGCTGCTGGTGGCCGGTTTTTCCATCTCGGGCTGTTCGACCGTCCGCGGCGTCTTCAAGCACGACAAGAAGTCGGCCAACGAAGGTGTGCCGGCCGACCAGCTGTACACCAAGGGCCACGCCCAGATGGTCAAGGGCAACTGGAACGGCGCGATCCTCGTCTACAAGCGCCTGATCGCCCAGTACCCGTACGGGTCCTACACCGAGCAGGCGCTCGTCGAAACGGCGTACGCGCAGTACAAGTCGGGCAGCAATGACGACGCGATCTCGACGATCGACCGTTTCATCCGCACCTACCCGACGCACCGCAATACGGTTTACATGTACTACCTGCGCGGCCTGGTGGATTCCAACCGCGACACCGTCTTCCTGCAGCGGGTGTGGAAGCTGGATCCCAGCCGCCGCGATCTCGCGACGCCGCTGCAGGCCTACAACGATTTCAAGACCGTCACCGAGCATTACCCCAACAGTCGCTATGCCGTCGATGCACGCCAGCGCATGGTCGCGCTGCGCGACATGTTCGCCAACCATGAGCTCGAAACGGCCTTGTACTACCTGCGCCGCGGCGCGTACGTGGCGGCCGTCGACCGCGCCAAGTACCTGCTTGAAACCTACCCGCAATCGGGGCACCAGAACGACGCAGTTGCCGTGCTTGGCGAGGCTTACACCCGTCTGGGCAACCAGGCGCTCGCGGCCGATGCCAAGCGCGTGCTGCAGCAGAACGATCCCAACCATCCATGGCTGCGTGGCGACTGGCCGAAATACCCGTCCAAGGTCCGCACGCTCAATCC
>JAQGOI010000269.1 GCA_028293685.1 Lysobacteraceae bacterium
GCGCGGCGCGGCGCGTGGCGACGCGGCCAACCCCACCGCAACTAGGGATCTGCGCGGCGCGGCACCGGAAACGCCATCACCACGCTCTCGCCGGTGGTGGCGTCGCGAATGGCCGACTGGCCCTTGCGCTCGACTTCCTCGACGCGGATCACGCTTTGCATCGGCAGGTGAAGCACCCGCGTGTCGCCGAATTCGTCGCGAAGGCGCTCCTCGGTCGGATCGATGACGACGCCGTCGTTGACATCGAACTGCAGCTCGGCGACTTCGGTGAAACCCCACAGGCTGCTGGCCGCCACGCGCTTTGCATACAGCGTGTAGACGCGCGCGTGGTTGAGGAAGGTGATCTTGAACAGTTTCATCCGTCGATTATAGGAGCCGCGTACCGGGCCGGGCGCAGCGGCTGGAGCGCCGAGGCGGCCGGTCAGTAGCCACGCCGCCGCCGCAGGCGCCGCGCGATCGCCGCGCGCACGACCAGCGCAAACAACACGCCGAACGCGAATCCCGCGATATGGGCGGCCCACGCCACTGCTCCGAAGGCCGGTCCGATATAGGCGAACACGACCTGCAGCAAGGCCCAGATGCCGATCAGCAAGGACGCCGGCGCGCGCACGAACTCCAGGAACAATCCCAGCGGCACGACAATGCCGAGCCTGGCCCGCGGAAAGAGCGCCAGGTAGGCGCCGATGACCGCGGACACCGCGCCGCTGGAACCGATGATCAGCCGATGCGGCGCCCCGATCAGCAGCACCGCCGCCAGATTCGCCACCACGCCGCCAAGCAGGAACAGCAGCAGGTACCGCCATGCCCCCATCACACGTTCGGCGGGCAGTCCGAAGATCAGCAGGAAGATCAGGTTGCCCAGCAGGTGGGTCCAGTCGGCATGGAGGAACAAGGCCGTCAACAAACGCAGGCCGTGCCCCTCCGACCACAGCGCGTCCAACGTCTCGCCCAGTGCCGGCCCGCCGGTCAGGGCGCCCCACTCCAGCAACAGGTCGCGTTGCGCGGGCGCCGATCGGGTGCTGGCCCACAGGTAGGCAAGCCACAGCACCGCAAACAGCAGGGGCGTGGCCCAGCGGTGGGTTGGACGGGATCGGGTTGGCAGTGCGACGAACATGCTGCCGGCCGAGTGGGAGCCGATGAAGATACCCGGCCCGGGCCAGCAGCGGGCTGCCGCGTTCACCCCGGCCGGCGCCGAGTTGTTATCAACCGGTGAAGCCGCGCTATAGTGGATACGGCATCGTACGTAGCAGATCCCGGCACGCGCTGGCGCAGGCGGCAGCGGCATCGCCACGACGAAAGCACACGCACCGACCATTCTCCGGAGACCGCGCAATGCTGACCGTTTCTCATCTGTTCCAGAAATCCCTCCAGCTTTCGGCCCTGGCGCTCGGCATTGCCGGCGCAATTGCGGCCAGCCCGGCCAGTGCCTCGGGCTTCCAACTGCGCGAAAACAGCGTCAAGAACCTGGGCCGCGCCAATGCCGGTACCGCGGTCGCCAATGACGACGCGTCGGTGGTCAGCAACAACCCGGCGGCGATGGTCAACCTGGACAAGACGACCATCCAGGTCGATGCGACCGATATCAACCTGGACGCCAACTTCACCGGCGGCGGCACGACCGCGCTGGGCACGCCGCTCAACGGCGGCAACGGCGGCGATCCGGGTGCGCCGAAGGTGGTCCCCGCAATCGCGGTGGTCGTACCTGTGGGCAGCCTGCGCTTCGGTTTCAGCGTCGGCGCGCCGTTCGGCCTGAAGACCCAGTACGACGCCGACTGGGTGGGTCGCTACAACGCGATCAACTCCGACGTCAAAACGGTCGACTTCAATTTTTCGGCGGCATGGGCGATCAACGAGCATTTCTCGCTGGGCGCCGGCGTCATCTATCAGCGCACCAACGTAACGCTGTCCAACGCAATCGACTTCGGTACCGCGCTTTGCGCCGGTTCGGGTAATCCGGCCAACTGCTTCAACCCGGCGTTCCCGTTCCACCCGCAGGGGCAGGACGGCATGGTCGAAGTCAAGGGCGACGACAACAGCTACGGCTGGCTGCTCGGTGCACAGTGGAAGCCGACCGAGAATTTCGCCATCGGCTATTCGCACCATTCCAAGATCAGCCACACGTTGACCGGCAATGCCGACTTCACCATGCCGGCCAGCGTCGCCGCCACCTTCGGCGCGCTCGGCGTGACCGCATACAACGATGGTGCGATCTACGCGCCGCTGACCACGCCCAGCATCGATACCCTGAGTGCACGTTGGGACATCAACAAGCAGTTCCGCCTGCTGGCCGACATCCAGCGCACCGGCTGGAACTCGCTGCAGCAGGTCGCCGTGTATCGCGAGAGCGGCGCGCCGCTGGGTCCGGCCGAGCCGTTCCATTGGTCCAACACCACGTACTTCGGCGTCGGCGGCGAATGGGACATGAGCGACCAGTTCACCTTCCGCGCCGGTATCGCCCACGACGAGTCGCCGACCAACGACCAGACGCGCACGCCGCGTCTGCCGGACAACACGCGCATGTTGTATTCGGTCGGCGCCACCTGGCACGCGTCCGATGCGCTTAGCATCGATGCCGCCTTCCAGCGCATCTCGATCGACAGCCCGACCGTCAACGTGACCTCGTCCAGCGGCTCGCACCTGGTGGGTCAGTTCGACGGCCACGCCAACCTGTTTGGCGTCGCGGCGCAATATCGGTTCTGATCGTTCAATATGGAATGGAAAACCCCGCTTCGGCGGGGTTTTTTTTGCTCGGCATCACGTGGCAGCGCTCGGCACCCTCGCGAAGGCGGGATTCATGGAGGCTTGCTTGTGCGCGTTTGCCGGCGGCGCTCTAAACGCTTTCGCCGTAGGCGAGTTACTTTTCTTTGCGGGGCCAAAGAAAAGTAACCAAAAGAAAGGCCCTTTCTTGGACAGGGCTCACTCGGTGAGCGAGTACCTCGACCATTTTCAGACTCGCCATCCATGGCTCGGCTGAAAACGGCGCACATCCATGTGCGCCGCCCTACGGGTCGTCATACGGAACCGAGCGTCGATCATCTCTAGAGGCAACAACAGGCAGCACTGCTTCACCGCTGTTGCCTTGGCCGCCAAAGATGCACAGCAGCCATTCCATTCCG
>JAQGOI010000293.1 GCA_028293685.1 Lysobacteraceae bacterium
GCCTCGCTTGCGCATGCCGATCACCTGCCCGGCAACACTCACCGTCGCTTCCTGGCGCCAGCCGCGACGTTCGTCCTCGGGTCGCGCGGTCCACAGGCGATCCAGGTCGCCCAGGTCATGCCCGACCAGCACGTCGAGTTCTTCGCGATACGGATCGAGCGGATGACCGCTGAGATAGTGGCCGAGCGTGTCGCGCTCCCCCTGCAGCTTCTGCAGCAGTGGCCAGTCGTCGGCTTCGGACAGGACGATCTGCATTTCCGGCTCGGCCGCAGGGCCGCCAAACAGTGAGACCTGGCCGGCCTCGCGTTCGCGCGCGAGCTGCTCGGTGGCCTTGAGTACTTCCGGCAACTGCACCATCAGCGACGCGCGGTTGCGTCCAAGCGCATCCATGGCACCGGCATTGACCAGTGCCTCGAGTGCGCGGCGATTGAGCTTGAAGGAGTCCACGCGCTTGCAGAACGCCAGCAGGTCGGCAAATGCGCCACCGTTGGCGCGTTCGGCCGCGATGGCATCGCAGGCACCATGACCGACACCTTTGACGGCGCCTAATCCATAGCGGATCGTGCGCGAATCGATGGCTTCGAACATGTAGCGCGACGCATTCACGTCGGGCGGCATGACGGTGAGCCCAAGCGAGCGTGCTTCGTCAAGGAACCCGACGACCTTGTCGGTATTGTCCATGTCCGACGACAACACCGCTGCCATGAATTCGGCGGGGTAATGCGTCTTGAGCCATGCCGTCTGATAGGAGACCAGTGCGTAAGCGGCAGCGTGCGACTTGTTGAAGCCGTAGCCGGCGAACTTTTCCATCAGGTCGAAGATCTGCGACGCCTTGCGTGGGTCAACGCCACGTTCCGACGCGCCTACTTCGAACTTGGCGCGCTCCTTCGCCATTTCCTCGATCTTCTTCTTGCCCATCGCACGACGCAGGAGATCGGCGCCGCCCAGCGAGTATCCGGCCAGGACCTGGGCGATCTGCATCACCTGTTCCTGATACACGATGACGCCGTACGTCGGCGCCAACACCGGTTCGAGCGCGGGATGCGGATAGCTGACTTCGGCGCGACCGTGCTTGCGCTCGACGAAATCCGGTATCAGGTCCATCGGCCCAGGGCGGAACAGCGACACCAGTGCGATGAGATCGCCGAAACGGTCTGGCTTGGCGCGCTTGAGCAATTCGCGCATGCCACGTGATTCGAACTGGAACACCGCGTGGGTTTCGCCGCGCGCGAACAATTCATACGTCGCCGCGTCATCCAGCGGCAGCGAAATGATGTCCAGCGGCGCTTCTGCTGTTGCCCCCTCGATTCCCGATTCCCGATTCGCGGCTTCCGGCCTTCTGGCGTTGATCGCCTTCACCGCCCAGTCGATGATCGTCAGCGTACGCAGGCCGAGAAAGTCGAATTTCACCAGTCCGATCGTCTCGACATCGTCCTTGTCGAACTGCGTGACGGGATTGCGACCGTGGCCTTGTCCATCGTGTTCGGCGAACAACGGACAGAAATCCGACAACGGCGATGGCGCGATCACCACGCCGCCGGCATGCTTGCCGGCGTTGCGGGTCAGGTCCTCCAGCTCGCGGGCCAGCGACAGCAGGTCGCGCACGTCCTCTTCTGCTGCATGGCGCTGGATCAGCTCGGCCGAAGCGAGGTCGGGATTGGCGCGGGCCGCATCCGATTCACCCAGCGCGTCGTCCAGCGACACGCCGAGCGTCAGCGGAATCAGCTTGGCGATGCCGTCGACGAATCCGTAGGGATGTCCCAGCACGCGGCCGGTGTCGCGCACGACGGCCTTCGCCGCCATCGTGCCGTAGGTGATGATCTGGCTGACCCGGTCGCGTCCATATTTCGCTGCAACGTAGTCGATGACCTCATCGCGCCGGTCCATGCAGAAGTCGATGTCGAAGTCGGGCATCGACACGCGCTCGGGATTGAGGAAGCGCTCGAACAGCAGGTCGTAGGGCAGCGGATCGAGATCGGTGATGCCCAATGCCCAGGCCACCAGCGAACCCGCGCCGGAACCACGACCGGGCCCGACGGGAATGTCGTGGTCCTTTGCCCAGTTGATGAAGTCGGCGACGATCAGGAAGTAGCCGGCGAAACCCATCGCGATGATGACGTCGAGTTCGCTTTCCAACCGCAGTTCGTAGGGCGCAATGCCATGCTCCGGCGCCGGCGGATGCTTGTGCATGCGCTTGGCGAGGCCTTCGCGCGCCTGGCTGCGGATCCAGCTTTCCAGCGTGTGTTCGCCGGGGATCGGAAACGCCGGAAGGTAATAGGTGCCCAATGTCAGTTCGAGATTGCAGCGCGTCGCCAAGGCAACCGCGTTGTCGATGGCGTCTGGAACGTCGTCGAACAACGCCGCCATCTGTTCGGATGACTTGAGGTATTGCTCGGCGCTGTACTCATGCGGGCGTTTCGGATCGTCGAGCACGCGGCCGGTGGAAATGCAGACGCGTGCCTCATGCGCGTCGAAGCCGGTCGTATCCAGGAAGCGCACGTCGTTGCCGGCAATGACCGGAATGCCGCGATCGCCCGATGCATGCAGCGCAAACGCATTGAATGCGTCCTCGCCATCGCGCCCGGTACGCGTCAGTTCCAGATGCAGTCGATCGCCGGTATGGCCTTGCCAGTCGGAGAGCCATTGCGCAGCAAGATCGTGCTTGCCGGCAGCGACCAGGCGCCCGGCTTCGCTCTGCCGCCCGGCCAGCGCGAACAGCCCCTTGTTGGCGTCGCGCAGCCAGTCGGGACGCACGACCACGCCGTCGACGCGATGGCCTTCCAGCCACGCGCGCGTCAGCAACCGCGACAGGCTGAGATAGCCCTCGCGGTCGCGACACAGCAGCGTCAGCCGCGATGGCGCTTCATTGCCGTCGGCGAGCAGGATGTCGGCGCCGATGACGGGTTTGATTCCAGCGGCTTCAGCGGCCTTGTAGAACTTGACCAGCGCGAACAGGTTGTTCTGGTCGGTGACGGCCACCGCGGGTTGGCCCAGCGCAGCACAGCGTTCGACAAGACCCGGTAGCCGGATTGTCGAGTCGACCAGCGAATATTCGCTGTGCAGGTGCAGGTGGACGAAGCGAGCGGACATGCGTTCCCGGAGGCGGCATCCCGTCCACCGCGGCGATGCGGTCACGGGCGCGCGGTTGAGCCGTCAGACTAGCGGCGCGCAGGGGGGCGAACAAGGCTTGACTTGCGCGGATGAGCGATCGCGGCGCGCGTTGCCGTTCAGTCGGTTCAGCGACCACGCAGCGGCTGCGCAGGCCACCCGCCGTCAGTCAGCCAGGAGCGGCTCGACGATTTCCCGCGATTCGAACAGATCGGGTCCCTGCATCGCCTCGCGCACGGGAGCGAAGCTGCGACGGTGTTGCGGGCACGGGCCCAGGCGCATCAGCGCTGCACGGTGCGCAGGCGTGGCGTAACCCTTGTGCTCGTCGAATCCATAGCCCGGCCAATGCTGGTGCAATGCGCACATATGCCGGTCGCGCGTGACCTTGGCGACGATCGAAGCGGCCATGATCGATCGATCCAGGCCGTCGCCGCCGATGATGGCCTCGGCGCGACAGGGCAGGTCGCGGGGGAGGGCGTTGCCATCGATCCGCGCCAGGCAAAGACGGCTGTCTGGTGCGACATGCATCACGCCTTCCAGCGCCAGGCGCATGCCGAGCATGGTCGCGTGGTAGATGTTGATGCGATCGATTTGGTCGACTTCGATGAAGACCGCGTGCCAGGCGACGGCGCGATCGACGATGCGCGCATACAGCACCTCGCGCCGTTCCGCGCACAGCTGCTTGGAATCGGCCAGGCCGTTGATCGGCGTGCGCCCTGGTTCGAACACCACGGCGGCGACCACCAGCGGGCCGGCGAGCGGGCCGCGTCCGGCTTCATCGATGCCGGCGATGAAGCGGAACAACGCGGCCGGAGCCAAGTCGCTGTTCAATGGCGATTGGAACGGCTCGGCAGAGTTGGAGCTCATGAGCGTGACTGACTGTCTTGTGCGGACGGGGATGCTTCCAGCAATTCTGCCACCGCCGCGGCCGCCTGGGTCGAGGCGTCGCGCCGGAGTGTGGCGTGCATGGCACGGAAGCGCGGCTGCAGCGCGGCAACCGCGGCGGGGTTGTGAAACCACGCCAGGACGGCGTCCGCGAGCGACTGCGGCGTACAGGCGTCCTGCATCAGCTCGGGCACCAGCTGTTCACCTGCAAGCACGTTGGGCAGCGCGTACGTCGCGATCCTGAGCAGGCCCAGTGCCTTGACGATGCGATAGGTCAGCGGCGCGAGCTTGTACGCCACCACCATGGGCCGTTGCGCCAGCATCGCCTCCAATGTCGCCGTACCCGATGCCAGCAGCACCACGTCGCTGGCAACGATCGCAGTGCGCGCCTGTCCGTCGAGCACCCGAAGGTTTGGCGGTCGGGTTGTCATGCCGGCAAGCAGACGCTCGATCTCAGCACGACACTCGGCCGTGGCTGCCGGGATGACAACCTGCAGATCCGGAACCTGCGTTGCCACCCTTGCGGCCGCCTCCAGGAAATCAGGTTCCAAGCGCTGGATCTAGCCCTGGCGTGACCCGGGCAGCACCGCCAGCACGTTCGCGGATTGCGGAATGGCCAAGGCATCGCGCGCAGCACCGCGGTCGGGGTCCAGCGGCATCATGTCGGCCAGCGGATGGCCGACGAAACGTGCATCGACATGATGTTTCGCGTAGATCGCCGGCTCCATTGGAAACAGGCACAGCACGCGCAGCGCCGAACGGCCAATCGTTGCCGCGCGCTTTTCCCGCCACGCCCAGACCGACGGGCTGACGTAATGCACGGTCAGGATCCCGCGCTGTTTGAGCCGGCGTTCCAGGCCAAGGTTGAAATCGGGTGCATCGATTCCTACAAACACATCCGGTTGCCATGCCAGCAAGCGCGAGCGCACGCGGCTGCGCAGACGCAGCAGCCTTGGAAGATGGGACAGGACCTCCGCAAGCCCCATCACGGCCAGTTCCGAGGAATCGAACCAGGCATCGAAACCTGCCGAACGCATGGCATCGCCCCCGATGCCGGCGAAGCAGGCGTCGGGATAACGCACGCGTAATGCCCGGATCAGGCCTTCGCCGAGCAGATCACCCGAGGCTTCGCCCGCAACCAGCGCAATCCTGATCGGCCGACTCATCGCGTGTCAGCGCAGCAGGGGCCGCTCGCCACTATCGAGGAAGGCCAGCAATGCACGGACGTCATCGCTCTCCTGCGCCAGCCTGGCAATCTGCTCGCGTGACTCGGCCAGATTGTTCCCGGAAACATACAACGCCCGATAAGCCCGCTTGATCGCGGCGACACGATCGCCATCGAAGCCACGACGCTTGAGGCCCTCGGTATTGATGCCGCGGGGACGGCCGTAGCGTTCCTGCGCCACCAGCACGAAAGGTGGAACGTCTCCACTGACGAGCGCGCCCATGCCAATGAACGCATGCGCTCCGATCCGGCAGAATTGATGCACGCCGACGAAGCCGCTGAGAATGACGTAATCGCCGATTTCGACATGCCCGGCGAGCGTCGCATTGTTGGAGAACACGCAATGGCTCCCGACGGTGCAGTCGTGGGCGATGTGCACGTAGGCGAGCAGCCAGTTGTCGTCGCCGATACGCGTGGTACCACCACCGTTGCCGGTGCCGCGATTGATGGTGACGAATTCGCGGATCGTATTGCCGTCGCCAATGATCAGCTGCGTGCGTTCACCCGCGTACTTCTTGTCCTGCGGGTCGCCGCCGATCGCGGAGAAACCATGGATGCGGTTGTCGCGACCGATCGTCGCCGGGCCTGCGATCGTGCAATGGGGGCCCACGGTGGTGCCGTCGCCAATGGTGACGTCGGCACCGATCACGGTGAAGGCGGCGATGGTCACGCCGCTGCCGATCGTTGCCGACGTGTCCACCAGCGCCGTTGGATGGATATGCGACCCGGCGCTTGCCATCGTCAGGTTTTCACCTGCGCGCACAGGATCTCGGCGCATGCGACCTGCGCGCCATCCACCCGTGCGATGCCGGTGTACAGGGCCATGTTGCGGATCAGCCGCTTGAGCACCACTTCCAGCTGGAGCTGATCGCCAGGCACGACCATCCTGGTGAACTTCGCATTGTCGATCTTGACCAGGTAGAACAGCTTTCGCGTGGCCGGATCGACCGGGGCGAGCGAGGAAAGCTGGGTCAGTATGCCGCCGGCCTGCGCGAGTGCTTCGATGACCAGGACGCCCGGCATCACCGGATGGCCAGGAAAATGCCCCTGGAAGAAGGGTTCGTTGATGCTGACATTCTTGATGCACAGCACGCGCTCGTGCGCGGTGAACTCCACGACCCGGTCCACCAGCAGGAACGGA